>CAZAQZ010000140.1:0-7193 GCA_964487175.1 uncultured Verrucomicrobiota bacterium
CCTCGCGGCTCGCCATCGCGTCGGCGACCTCGAACAGCCCGACCGCGCGGTCGGTCCCCGCCAGCACGAAGCGGCCGGCGACGAAAGCGATATCCTCGGCCGCCGCTTCCAGCATCCAGGCCGCCGCCTGCCGCCCGGTCTCGATGATCGTTTGCGAGGCCTTGCCGATGACGATGCCGGCGAGCCGCATCGAGCGGCCCGAATGCGAGCCGCCGCCGACCGGAACCACATCGGTATCGCCGGTAATAAGACGAACATCGGCGCCCGGCACGCCCAACCACTCGGTGATGAGCTGCGCGAAGCTCGTTTCGTGGCCCTGCCCGCTCGACAGCGTGCCGATGACGACGTCGATACGCCCTTCCGGCATCACGGTGATCTCGGCGCGCTCGCGCGGCGCGCCGCTCGTCACCTCGATGTAATTGGCGACGCCGATGCCGCGATAACGGCCGCGCACCCGCGCCTCCCGGCGCCGCGCGGCAAATCCGTGCCAGTCCGCCATGTCCAGCGCGCGCTCCATGGCGCTCGCATAATCGCCGCGGTCATAGGTGAGGCCGAGCGGATTGGCATAGGGCATGGCCGGCGGCGCCATGAGATTGCGCCTCCTTCTCATCGCGACAGGAGCGATTTTTTCATTCGTCGCGTTGCGCGCGTCGGCGCATGGTCCCTGTGGGCTTGAGTTGTGGGCGGATAACGATCAGGTATGCGTCGGACAGACCGTGAACGTCTGGGTGGTCTCGGAGACATGTGATACGTTGATTTATACCCAATACCAGTTCGTTGCCTCCAGCACCGGAGTCTTCACGATACCGGGTCAATGTACAACGTGCAGCAGCGACTCCTGGACGGAGTATTTGAGCATCTATGTCAGCGCTCTGACCAATCTCGTCCCGGCGACGGCGACCATGTGTCCGGGGAATTCTCGGACATTCACTACGCTGAACAATCCTGGAACACTGACCTGCGAGCCCCTATGGACGGTTTCTCCAACGAATGCTGGAACGCTGTCCCCCAATGGCCAAATCGCAACATTCACATTATCACCTACCTATACTGGCAATGTCGCCACGCTCTCGTCCTCGTGTGGGACGACGACATATTCGGCGACCGTCACGGTTGCCGCCTATGAGACCTTCGCCATTACCGCGCAACCTGTTTCCCGTGTGGCCTGTCCCGGCGCGAACGTGAATTTTACCGTGGGGGTCACGGGGAATTCATTGAGCTATCAGTGGCGGTTCAATGCAGTGCCCCTCAGCAACAGCAGTCTCTTTGCGGGATGCACAAGCCCGACTTTGACGATCAGCAATGTCTTCGTCAGCGTCAGTGAGTGCCAGTCGATTCGGACCGACAGGCACCAGGGTACGGAAGCTGGGATCGTCTATACCGGAGATACTTATTCCTACTGGGCGCAAGGGTGCACGACCTTCGATGCAGATTTCACCAATACGACGGCGGATCCAAATGGTAATATCTATGTCAGCAATTGCACAGTCTCTGTGGGCGAGCCACAAGTGGCGGGACCGTACTTTGAAGCCCCGGGGCTGATCGAGTGGTCGTTAATCGGAGACTTGGGTGGCGGCATCTACCTGCAACTGGGTACAAACGGGTCGTTCCAGGTTCCAAAATTCGACCACTCATCTTCTTATTTCCTCTCACTGGAACTCAATACCGGAGAAACGATCAGCCCCAACATCGGTTCCTGGACCGGGTGCGTTACTCGCACGGTCGAGGGAGTTTACGACGTTATTGTAACGAGCGACTGCGGTTCTAGGATTTCCACCGGGGCGACCCTGACGGTCTGCCAGTCCCCAGTGGTAAGTTGCCAGAACGTGGTAACTAACACGCCCGGCACGAATTCCTACTACGCCACCATTCCCGCCAGCGCCGTGTACGCCAGCATGACTAATACCGGTATCTGCGCCTTAAGCATAGCCCTCTCTTCAGGCTCTGCTTTTCCGATTGGGACGAATTCAACGGCGCTTATAGGGACGAGTCCATGCGGCGAGAGCAGTACCTGCACCGCAACCGTCGTCATACGGGATCAGGAGGCCCCGAGCAATTCGTGTCCCTCAGACCTGACAGTGAGCGCCGATCCGGGACAATGTTTTGCCAGTAATGTCGTCCTTGGCTGGCCGACATTTAGTGACAACCTGGGAGTGCAGAGCGTCACAAGCAACGCACCGACTCAATTTTCGGTCGGAACCAATCTTGTGACGTGGACCGTCACCGATTTATGGGGAAACACCTCTACGTGCACGCAGAGGGTAATCGTTGTCAATAATCAGCACCCTTTGCTGGCTTGTCCACCGACGGTCATTGTCAGCCCGAACGATGGCTCCAGTCTCGCTACCAATGTCTCACTCGGCTCGGCTTTCACGAACGGCTGCGGATCGGTCACGCTCAGCAATAATTCCACTGGAACATTTGGCTTGGGCACCAACTGGGTGACATGGACTGCTGTCAGCGGGTTGCTGACAAGTCAATGCTCGCAACTGGTGTTCGTGGGATCCACAGGAACCATATGTGGTGAAGTGCCAGGCATTGCATCCAACGGAGTTGCATTTGCAAGTGTGTATTCAAATCAGACTTATTTCTATCAGGCTTCCGGTTGCATTCAGTACAAGCAAACAGGTGCGGATTCTGATCACACGCGATATGCGACTCCCGATGGAACCACTTACGCCACTTCGAATGGTGTTGTGACAACAAACGCAACAATTGATTGCGCGGCGAACAATTTCTTTTTGGCGCCATCGACGGACACAAACAGCGTTTGCCCCTCCTTGCTGGTCGTCTCACTTGTTGGGAAATTAAACGGTTCGTGCATCCAACTTGGAACCGGGGGTGTATTCACAGCTACCTCTTCGGGAACCCTGACATTGTATTTCAATGATGAAACAAACTTTTTTGGTGACAACACGAATTCGTTTTACGTATGCATCACTTCGACACAATTACCTCCTGCCGGAGTAACGCTTGAGATGCCTACTAACAATCAATTCTTTGCCTTGAATCAGAACATCATCCTCGTCGCCAACGCTTACACGTCCAGCGGCACGATCACCAACGTTGCTTTCTTCGCGGACAGCACCAACT
Organism: uncultured Verrucomicrobiota bacterium; assembly: GCA_964487175.1. Lineage (GTDB taxonomy): Bacteria > Verrucomicrobiota > Verrucomicrobiia > Palsa-1439 > Palsa-1439 > CAWFPN01. Next base: position 3,094 of record CAZAQZ010000140.1, read on the forward strand.
GGCTCGGTCAAAGCACTGCCGCGGCGTACTCACACACTTGGTCCAGTGCCACTGCGGGATCGCATGCTCTTAGCGCGGTTGCAATGGACAGTGGCGGCAATTCCTATACCTCCAGCGTTGTCACCATCACTGTCGCCAGCGCAATCTCGGTAGGCATCACGAACCCTGTTAATCAAGCGGTCTTTCTACAGTATTCCAATATCTCGATCACGGCGACGGCGTCAGCACCGGCCGGGATCAGTAATATTCAGTTCTTCGCAAACAACGTCTTGCGGGGACAGACGATGACCGCCCCGTTCAACATTACCTGGACGAATGTGCCGTACGGGCGTTACGCCCTCGCGGCCAAGGCCACGGATAATGCTGGCAACACCGGCAGTTCACCACCAATCACATTGATCGTCAATTCTCCACCCGATGTGACGTTGCTCTCCCCGGCGAGCAATACTGTGATGCAAGCGGGAGCGGCCGACACGCTCCTCGCCGCTGCCAGAGACATCGACGGTTTTGTCACCAGTGTCACCTTCTACGCAAATGGCAGCCCCGTAAGTTCGCTTAGCAACACACCGTACTCTGTGAATTGGACGGTTCCGAGCGGCGTCTCTTCCGTGGCCGTGTATGCCGTCGCAACAGACAACATGGGTGCCAGCACCGTGTCGTCGACAAACACCATCACGATCACCACTAGTAATACATGCACCTTCATCAACTTGACTATGACGAACCAGACCCTTTGTGCTGGCTCGACCGCAATCTTCGTCGCGGAAGCGGGAGGCACAGGGCCGTTCACGTACACATGGAACCAAAACGGCGCCGATCTCGACGGTGAATCCAGCAATACACTCGTTCTAGACAACATCACCGTTTGGGATGCGGGGACATACGGTGTGACGGTGGTTGGACCATGTGGCAGCGCTACCACCAACGCGACGATGACTGTCGCGAGTACGCCCGAAGTTGACGATCAATCCACTTCGACACTTGTAAATACTGCCGTGTCAATCACGCTGACAGGAAGCGACCCGGGAACTACCGCACTGACGTATTCTGTGGTCAGCGGCCCAGCACATGGAGCAGTGACCTTGACAAATGCAAGTTGCACGTACACACCTGGCACCGGTTTCGCGGGGACGGATAGTTTTGCCTTCGTCGCGAGCAACGGGTCATGTGAGTCTCAGCCAGCCACCGTGTCAATTCTCGTGCTCGATGATTTCTGGTTGTTGTTCTTTAATACAAGCGTTCCCGGTGACAGCCCGCCCAACCTAAGTCTCATGATCTCCAGTCCTTTTGCGGCGACTGGAACGGTTTCCTACGTTGTCGGTGGCGTAGTGTCCAACCAGTCCTTCTCCCTTTTTCCTGGGGCAGCTACCAATCTGGATGTGCCCATTTCCCTGATGATTACAAACTACAACACAATTTCAAATCAAGCGATTCATGTAACTTCCAACCAAAAGGTGTTTGTCTACGGGATGAGTTTTCTATATGCAAACAGCGAGTCTTTTGCGGGTTTTCCGACTTCAGTGCTCGGAACCAACTACTGTCTCATGGCCCGCCAGAGCGGTGCAGCTGTGGGGGAAGACCTACTTGATTCCCCTTTTCTTAGATCGCAATTTGCGATTGTAGCAACAACATCCAACACAACAGTTGTCATCACGCCTTCTCCATCGGCCAATCTCAATGAACAATCCGGAACGGCTCCGTTTACGAATATTCTAAACCAGGGACAGACCTACCAGCTCCATAGCAGTGGCACTTTGGACGATGTAACAGGGACGTTCATCAACTCGGATAAACCCATTGGTGTTTTCGCAGGTGCACAGGAAGCTGCGGTGGAAAACCTCTATATATACAAGGATCTGAATCCGCTCGTGGAGGAACAATTTCCCGTCAAGTCTTGGGGTACTCAGGTGCTCGCACTGCCCCTAGCCACCTGGCCCCTTGGCGTCCTGTATCGAGTCCTAGCAGCGTATGACAACACTGTCATCACAACCAACGGAGTAGTGCTCGGGACCCTTCAGAGCGGAGAGTTTTATGAATTGACCAATGTCTTCGTTGACGTACCGATGGAGTTCCGTGGTAGCAGGCCGATTCAGGTCGCACAATTCTCGGAAGGAAATAGTTCTCCACATCCAGAAGCAGACGGATATGGGAATCCGTTTGAATTGCTCGTACTGCCAACGGTCCAGTACATGAATGCCTACAACGTCGTCGTGCCGACTGGGTTTGGCACGAACTTCCTAAACGTGATCGCCGAGCAATTTGCGCCCAGGCCGCTCGTTGACCGCCAGGAAATACCGGTGTACCTGTTCACGGCTATTGGCAACACCGGTTTTTGGGGAGCTCAAATCCCAGTAGCACCGGGCGCGCACGTCGTGGGTAGTTCCAGACCAATAGGAGTTCAGACTTACGGATTTTCGGGGAATGCAACGAACGATAACGCTGATGGTTATGGGACCATTGGAGGTGCGGCTGCCGCGTCCAATGGGATGATCGTAGCTGTTGCGGATGCCTTCAACTGTTCGTCGAACGCCTCGGTCACTGTTGATGTTCTGGCTAACGACATCTTTTCCAACCGAGACGACGTAGTCCTAAATATCATAAGCGGTCCGTCTCATGGCACTGTCGCGGTGACGATCAGCAATGATGTTGCCTACACCCCAACGAACGGATTCAGCGGCGATGATCAGTTCACTTATCAAATCACAGAGAAAGGGCTTGTGTCCACCGCTCCCGTGACGATGTGGGTCAACAACCACTCGCCTGTGGCTGTAGATGACTCCGATTTGGTGGCGTGCACGGGCATACCACTTGTGATTAACGTGCTTGCCAATGATTACGACCCTGACGGGGACCCGCTAAGCATTCAGTCGGTTGGCAGTGTCGGCGATGGAACCGTGCAAATAAATCCAGACAACACCATAACCTATACCACGTTGGGAGTTAATGGTGCCCTTGACTGGTTTACGTATTCAATAACCGATGGAAGAGGCGGAACTTCAAACGCCACTGTTTACGTGAGAATGGTTGAGGTGACAGCCAATCCCACCAATGTGTTCGTGTGTGCGGGGGAACCCAAAGCGATTCAAGTGACAAACAATGTCTCAGTACCCGCAGGTGACACCGTGACCATTGTCTCTCTCTCACAAGGTGCTTACGGACTGGTCACCAACATCGGCGGCGGAAATGTAACTTATACACCCGGTCCTGAGTTTCCAGGGTCAGACCAGTTCACATATACGGTTTCAGATGGCCCGTGCAGTGCGGTCGGTACCGTTACTTTGTCAACAGCAAACCCGTGTTCTACAAATCTGGTGCTGATGGTGGGCGGGGACTGCCAGACCAACCTTCCTGACTTGACGGGTGGATGCGGCGGCCTCACGCAGAGTCCCCCGCAGGGCACGCCACTTAGCTACGGTGAGACGAACGTTGTTCTGACAGCAACCGGTACCGGAAACACGTGCACGGGGCGAGTGATCGTCGTTTGCACCAATGGCGTGCCTTACGCCAATATCGATAGCCCTGCGCCCGTAAATGATGGTGATCCCATTTTTGGGAACAAGCCACCGATCGTGACTGATGGACTCCTCATCGTGACAGGATCGGTCTACCAGACCGGTGCCCCCTTCAGCAACGTGGCGTACAAAGTCGTGATCGTAACCCCGGGCTCTTACGGACCGCCTGTCCAGGATTCCGGGTGGTACGCCCCAGCGACAATCGTCACTAACCTGATCAACACCAATGACCTGACTTCGCTTACGAACGGCACCTACGATCTCGAATTAATTGCCTCGAACGGCACCGCCGAAGTGACGAACGACGTGGTTTTCATCCTCGACAGCAACTTGAAGATCGGCCAGTTCAGCTTCAGCCAGCAGGATTTGGTCATCCCGGTCAGCGGGATTCCGATTACTGTCACCCGCACCTACAATTCATTTAACGCGGACAGCGGCGATTTTGGTTACTCGTGGACGTACTCGCTCAACGACATGGACGTGCAGATTGATGAGGAACGCGAAGAGTTCCGTGACGAGGATGATAACCAAGCCAGCGTGCGGGTCGGTGGAGGGCGCGACGTAAGCTTAACTCTTCCGGACGGCAGA
>CAZAQZ010000141.1:0-7182 GCA_964487175.1 uncultured Verrucomicrobiota bacterium
GGCGACGACGTGGTGCAGCAGCTCAAGCAGATCCTTCCGTACACATGGATCGTCGATCCGACCCCGTTGCCGCCGCACGCGGTCATTCCCGAACTGGGAATCCATGACTGGCGCGAGATGGCGAAGTTTTCACAGAAACAACGCGAACTGGTGCTGAAGATTTCCGGGTTTCACGAGCACGCGTGGGGCAGCCGCGGCGTGTACGTCGGGCACGACCTGCCCGCCGGGGAGTGGGCCGAGGCCATCGAACTGGCGCTGGCCAGCTTCCCGAACCATCCGTACATCCTGCAGCGGTTTGAGAAGTCGAAACTGGAGGAGGCGCGGTATTACGATTTCGAGGCGAACGAACTGCGCACCTTCAGCGCCCGCACCCGATTGTGCCCGTACTATTTCGTGGCCGGTGATACGGCGAAGCTCGGGGGCATCCTGGCGACCGTGTGTCCCGCCAACAAGAAGATCCTGCACGGCATGCCCGACGCCGTGATGGCGCCGTGCAGCGTCTAGCGGAAGTCGCCCGACTTTCCGTATCGAACCACGACCTCCGGAATCAGCATCACGCCTTCGATCCGCGGCGGTGGGTCCTCCAGCTATGACTAAAACGAACCGCCCGCGGTGGCCAGATGCGGCCACGGCGGGCGGTTGTGGAAGTCCGGTTTCTCGATTTGACTTAATTCGACGTACAGGACGCTGTGGGCGAGTTGGCGCCGGTACCCTTGCAGTTGGTCGCGGTGACGCAGAAGTAGTACTTTGTCCCCTTGGTCGTTCCGGTATTCGTGTAGCACAACGACGTGATTCCGCTGCAGATGGTCGTGAACGGACCGCTGCTGGACGTTGACCGCAACACGTTGTACGTGAAGGGGGCGGTGCCCATGGACTCAGTCGCCCAAGTCAATATGCACTTGCCAGTGCCGGCCGTCGCCGTTGGGCAGTTCAGCATACACGGCGCAACTCCAGTGACAACCACGCTGAACGAGCAACTCGCCGTATTCCCGGATCCATCGGTCGCCTTGCAGGTCACGGTGGTCGTTCCTTGCGCGAAGGCGTAGCCGCTGGTTGGGGTGCAGCTATAGGCCACGCCCGAGCAGTTATCGCCGACAGTCGGTGTAAACTTCACCACGGCAGTGCTGTTGCAGGTATTGGTGGTGATGGTGCCCGGGCAGGCGATCGTCGGCGGGGTCGTGTCATTGACGGTCACGGTGAACGAGCAACTGTTGGTGCCGCCACCCGTCTGAATAGCCGTGCAGGTCACCGGCGTTGTTCCTTTGGCAAACGTCGAGCCGTTCGTCGGTGAGCAGGTGACCGTCACCGATCCGCCGCAGGCGTTGGTGCCGGTCGCGGTCCATTTCACCACTTGCGAGCAAGAGGTTGACGTCGTGTTGGTCGTGATGTTGCCGGGGCAGTTGATAGTCGGCAGCGGCGCCTCCAGTATGACCGAGAAGCTGCATGTGTTTGTGTTGCCGCAATCATCGACCGCGGTACAGATCACGTTGGTGCTTCCCGTAACGAAGCCGACACCGGGCAGCGGGACGCAAGTAACCTTCGGGACGCCGCCACAGTTATCGGCGGCAGTTGGGGCCGTGTACTGCACCACACCGCCCGAGCACACCGTTGTGGTACCCCTATTGCACACCGACGGGCAGGTGCGATTACCGCAGTAATTGCCGAAGGTGCCGCAGCGCGCGCCGTACACGCAATATTGCTTGAAGTTCTCAGGCGTGCAGGCGGCATCCGTATTCTTGTAGCCGCAGGCCTTGGCGTCATCGACCGGCTTGCAACCCAGCGCGGTGTAGTTGGCGCTGAAATTGGTGTAGACAGACGCGGCCCATTGCCAATTGACCGGCACACCTGGCGGCACACTAAAGCTGGCGCACCAGGACAGATTCCCAAGGCCGGATGAGCTAAACGGCAACTGGTAGGCCAGCGCCGCACCGCACTGACCGCCCGACAGCGTCGATGCCAGCGGACACGTTGTCACCCAGATGCCGTTGGTGAACGTTGTGGTGGCATTGGTGCACGTTGACGAGTACGTAATCTGCGCGTTGGGCACAGTCAGACTGACATTCGATCCGCCGATGGTTCCTGTGATCGTCTGCCCCGTGATGTTGACCGTATAGGTCTTGTTGGTGATACCCGAGCACGGGTTCAGCGTACTATTGAACCAGATCCAATTGCCGGCACTGATCGGTTTGCAATTGAAGACGTCCTTAATGCAACACTGGCCATTCGTGACGGTCACCTGCTGGTACACCACCTGGTTTGTGCATCCAGACAATGTCGGGGCCGTATTGTCTGCTGTCCAGGTGTAAACGACGGTTTGAGTAGCCGAGGTGTTGCCGCAGCCATCGACGGCGACGATCGCGAAGGTGCGGTTCGACATGCAAGCCGCCGATCCATCCACATGCGTGACACTGATGGTCGGCGTGCTGCAATTATCGGTGGCTGTCACCAAGGCCGTTATACTTGCGTTGGTGGGCAGATTCGTGGGATTACAACCCAAACTCGCGCCGGTCGGGACCGAAGTAAGTATCGGCGCCGTGGTATCGACGAAGGTAATGCTCTGCGTGCAGGTAGCGCTGTTGCCGCAAGCATCCGTGGCCTTCCAGATACGGGCGATGCCAGCCTTGCCGGTGCAATCGGCGGCAGTCGGGGAGTCGGAATATGTGATCGTGACCGCACCGCCGCAGTTGTCTGTGGCGGTCGCGCTGCCGGTGCTGGACGTATTGGTCGAGGCGCCGCACTGCAACTGGACGCTGGCCGGGCAGGTGATCACAGGCGGAGTCGTATCGACGAAGGTAATCGTCTGCACGCAGGTGGAGCTGTTGCCGCAAGCGTCCGTGGCTTTCCACGTGCGGGAGATGCCAGCATTGCCGGTGCAATTCGCTGCCGTCGGTGTATCCGAATAAGTAATCGTGACCGCGCCGCCGCAGTTAGACGTTGCAGTGGCGCTGCCCGTGTTGGCCGGGGCCGTCGAGGCACCGCATTGCAACTGAGCATTGGCCGGGCAGGTGATCGCCGGCGCCGTCGTATTGACGAAGGTAATGCTCTGGGTGCAGGAGGCGCTATTGCCGCAAGCATCCGTGGCTGTCCAGATACGGGAAATGCCAGCATTGCCTGTGCAATTGGCCGGCGTGGCCACATCCGTATGAGTGATGGTGACCGTACCGCCGCAGTTGTCCGTGGCGGTGGCACTGCCTGTATTGGCCGGGGCCGTCGAGGCACCGCATTGTAACTGAACATTCGCCGGGCAGGTGATCACAGGCGCCGTGGTATCGACGAAGGTGATGCTCTGGGTGCAGGAGGCGCTATTGCCGCAAGCATCCGTGGCCGTCCAGATACGGGCGATGCCGGGGTTGCCTGTGCAATTGGCCGGCGTCGGTGAATCCGTATGAGTGATGGTGACCGTGCCGCCGCAGTTATCCGTGGCAGTGGCGCTGCCTGTGTTGGCCGGGGCCGTCGAGGCACCGCACTGCAACTGAACATTAGCTGGGCACGTAATCACCGGTGGCGTGGTATCGACGAAGGTAATCAGCTGGGTGCAGGAGGCGCTGTTGCCGCAACCATCCACAGCCGTCCAGATACGGGCGATGCCCGGGTTGCCAGTGCAATTGGCCGGCGTCGGTGTATCCGAGTAGGTGACGGTCACTCCCACGGAACCAACTTGAACCTGTGCGGTGCAATTGTCGGAGGCGGTGGCGCTGCCTGTGTTGGCTGGGGCCGTTGACGCGCCGCATTGTAATTGAACATTGGCCGGGCAGGTGATCACCGGCGGCGTGGTATCGACGAAGGTGATGCTCTGGGTGCAGGAGGCGCTGTTGCCGCAACCATCCGTAGCCGTCCATACGCGTGAGATGCCCTGCATACCCGTGCAGTTGGCCGCCGTGGGTGTATCCGAGTACTTGATGGCTACTGATCCACCGCAATTGTCCGTGGCCGTCGCGCTGCCCGTATTGGACGGGTTAGTGGACGCGCCGCATTGGAGTTGTTGGTCAGCTGGGCAGGTAATCACAGGCGCCGTGGTATCGACGAAGGTGATGTTCTGCGTGCAGGAGGCGCTGTTGCCGCAGGCATCCGTTGCTGTCCAGACACGGGCGATGGCCGCTTTGCCTGTGCAATTAGTCGCACCAAGTGTGTCCGCGAAGGTAATCGTGGCCGTACTGCATGTGTCAGTAGCAGTGGCTGAACCCGTATTGGACGGGTCAGTGGACGCGCCGCACTGGAGTTGCACGTCCGCCGGGCAGAGAATCGATGGCGGCGTGGTGTCCACGATCGTGATGACCTGGGTGCATTGATTGGTGTTACCGCTGAAGTCGACCGCAATCCATGTCCGGTAAATATAGGTCGGGCAAGTGCCGGTGACGGTATCGGTGGAGGTCACCGATGGATTGGGATCACAATCGTCGATCGCCGTGGCCGAGCCGGTATTGGACGGGTCAGTCGGCTGGCCGCATTGCACGGTCGTATTGGACGGACATGTAATGGCGGGCGGCGTGGTGTCGACGACATTCAGCGTGAACGTGCAGGAATTCGTGTTCTGTCCGCAGCCATCGATGGCGGTGCAGGTGACATTGTAGACACCGACTCCAAGGAAGCTGCCGTTTGTGGGCGTGCAGGAAACGGTGAAGTTCGGGCAATTGTCCGAGGTCATCGGATCCACATAGATTACCGGACCGTTGGTGCACGCGACGGTCTGGTTGTTGGAGCACACGATGGTCGGCGGCTGGTTATCGAACACGAACAGGGCACATTGCGCCTGCGCGGTGTTGCCGCGGCCGTCATTGGCCGTGCTGGTAATTACGTTGGAGCCGGTGCAGCTCTGCGGGAAGCTGCCGGTCACATAGGCAATGCCGTTGCTGGTGAATACAGTCAACGGAATGATAAATCCGTTATCATCAATCGCCGACACGCTGACGGGCACGCTGGCTGTGCAGCAACTGCTCGACGCCGTGGGTTCCTGGAACGTATACATCGCCGAGCAGCTACCCGGGTCAGTGGGCAGCGTGATCGGCCCTGAGTCGCAGGCGTCGATGAACGGATTGTCATTGAAGTCGGGCGGCAGATCATCCACGACGGTGATGGTGAAGGAGCAGGAATTGGTATTGCCGGAGGCATCCTGCGCCGTGCAGGAAACCGTGTAGCTTGTCATGTTGGTGCCTGGCGCCAGGGCAAAGAAGCTGCCGTTGGTCGGCGAGCAGGTGACCAGGGGATTGGTGGTGCAATTGTCGGATACGATCGGATTCGGGAAGGTGACGTACGCGCCGGTCTGGCCGCCCGCCACACTGCATTCCACATTGGTGGCGGTGCTGTCAAAGGGGCAAGTAATGCTGGGCGGGGTCGTATCTTCCAGGCCGACGTTGCCCTTGGATTGACCGTTGAAATTGGTTATAAAAAATCCCGTGAATGTCGAGCCCTCGCTTGTCAGCTCCACCCCGATATGGTCGCAGAGGTAAAATGACTCCAACTGTCCGCCCGTGGGCGTGAACCGGAAATCGTAGTCATCAATCCCTGTGCCGGTATACTGATAGCCGAACGCCGTGATTTGGCCCGTCAACAACAGGCCTGAATAAACATTGGTAACGGTCCCTACGACGCGGGTGACTTTACCGGAAATTACGAGGTCAGGACCGGGGCCGACACTGCCCACCAGAGCGCCGGTGTTATCGACCTGGATCTTGATCGTCATGCTGTGCGGCGCGATGACCGAGAGCGTGGGATCCGTCGGCGAGAACTTGATCGTGGACGGTGTCGTTGTCACCGTGAAGATCTGAGTGCCTGAGTTATAGTTGAGGCTGAGCGAGCCGGCGTTGGAATAAGAGATGATGGGCGGGATGACATTCACCCCCAACAACGCCGCCCGGGCGCTGCCAGCGAAGATAGTTGTAAGCACAACAATAGCGGAAATACAGAAAGATTTTTTCATGCTCGCTCCCACGTTGGCCAACAATTTATTGGCCTCACCTGCGTTTTGTTGCCCAAACCTCACACAAACGAAAACGACCTAAACAGGCGCCAGCACACCCAACTTTGCTAGCACTTGCGCACCGGCATCCGTCGTACGACTCCACACAGACCGAGTAGCGACGTGACTACGAGCAATATGGAACTGGGCTCCGGAATTGCCTTGGTATCGGAATAGCTGGAAAAATTATCCCCGTCGGTATTGAAATTCGACGTGAAACTACCCCCGAAAGATGTGCCATACAACAGCGTGCCGGCGGTCGCTCCATAATCACCAGCCAGTGCACCACCCGTCACGGTGTACTTAATATCGAAGTCCTCCGATTCGGGTGAAGTGTTTGCCTGATACCCGAACGCCGTGATCGTCCCTTGCAGCAGCACACCGAAGGGAAGAACCGGATCGCCAGTCCCATCGTCAACCAGCTGACCCGAAATCGAGAACGAGCCGCTCTCCAAGACGCCATTGGTCTTGACCGTTGCCGTCAGGGTGAACGACCCCGGGCCGTCTTCGCCGGCGTCGTACACGTCGTCAAAGTCCGGAATCGCAGCGAGGGCAGTGGTGGTATACTCCGAAGTACTACCGTTCACTGCCAACACGCCGTCGGTGCCCGAGCCCGACAGTGTGAAGCTCGCCGTCAATATACTGGAATACAAATCGGGGTACTCACTCATCTGCGAAGACAATCCAAGCAACGCAGCATGAGCTGGAACGCTGATGAAAAATCCCAAAGTAAGAACGCACCCCAAACGCATTAAGTTTCGCATGCTCACCAATCTGGCCGGAGACCGTTGTTTCATTCCCTATTCTCCTCGTCGCAAAATCCCTATCGCAGGACCCTATAAATCCTTCGACGGGCCAACGTGACCCGATCACGCTTCTCCAAAGACGTGGTCAATTTAAGGCCTCCCCCTTTGGAACGCAAGAGAAATCTGCAAGAAAATGCGCTCCGACACTAGCAAATTCAAGCTCCTCAGCCCGCCGCTACGTACTCCTACGTAACCGCCTTGCCGACAGCATATTCCCGCCCAGGCTCAATCAACCCGGTCAACGGCACGCTACGCCTCCGGCACATCGCCGCGACACACTTGTTACACCCAACCACCGTCAGCTCTGCCATTCCCAACCTTCCCCGGCTTCTCCCTTGACGCGCTTTAGGCCGTGCGTTAGCGTTGCCCGCACAACGGAATGCGCGACGCGCGGGCGTAGCATAGTGGTAATGCGCCAGC
>CAZAQZ010000142.1:0-7129 GCA_964487175.1 uncultured Verrucomicrobiota bacterium
AACATGAGGGCGTACATCGGGTCGAGCATCATGAATTGCAGGTAATCACTTGATCACCGTGCCTGCTCCTGCAGTCGCCGTATAATAATCGCGGTTCTCGTAGCCTCCTGTCACGCTTGCGTAAAAGCGATCCAGGATGCGTTGGTTGAGGCCGACGTTGATACCGGTGGAGGTGTAATTCTGGTCGGAAAGCACCGCCGAGACTTCGTCGTGCCGGGAGGCCTCCAGCGTAAGAGTGGTTCCTTCGATCGGACGATAGGCGCCGCCGATGCCGAAGACGGGCGTGGCCTTTGTGCCGCTGTCGGCACCGCCGAATTCGCGGAACTCGGCCCCGCCGGTGGCGTCCACATCCACTTTGCCGGTGAGCGTGTAATTGAGTTTGAGCAGGGCGCGCTCGTATTTTTGGTAGGAGTCGGGTATTTCGACAACGTTGATGTAGCCGACCGAGGCGCCGAGACTGGCGGTGATTTTCGGTGTGACGAGGCGATTGAGGAACGCATCGGCCGCGTACTCGTCATAGCCGATGAGATTCTGGTTCCTGGCGATGGTGAGCCGGGGATCGACTTCGATGCTCATCTTGTCGCTGAGAATGTATTTGGAGCTGAACTGGGTCTGGTAAGTGGTGGTGCGCAGACGCTGGCCTGCCTCCACGACGCCGGTTTTCTCTTCGTCATAGGTCTGTTTCACCCCAAGTGACAGTTTTGCGCCTACCCAGCTCGCGTCGAAGACGGCCTTTTGATCGACGGAGTCCTGGTCGGTATGATGCATGAATTCGACGAAGGAAGGGCCGTAGTCGAGGCTCAGCAGGGTTCCGTATCCATCTGATGTGTTGTCGAGGACGGCGCCGATGCTGGGATTGACTGTCCAAATGACGTCGGCGATTCTGTTGTTGGGGCTGAGATTGAAATTATTGTCGTAGGTGCCACCTAACGCCACCTCGGGATGGATGTCGAAAGATCCCAAGCGCAGTCCGGCGGATGGGATGGGCGGCGCGATCGCCTGCAGCATGGTGCTGGCGTTCGGCGAAAGGGGGTCAGCGGCGAAGATTGCCATGGATGGCAGAACGATGGCGGTGACCAGTAACCCGGCAAAACAACATCTTGGTTTTAGAATAGTCATAATTCGTTGCCTTGCAGGCTTGCAGGTACTTGACGACCTTGAACCGAGCCTCTAACTCCCTTGCTCCTGTCGCTTCACAAACGACTGAGGGTCGCACCCGTGTCTCACCGCAGCCAAGTTTAACAATGGCAGTAGACACAGGTCAAGCCGCACGCTCGTTTTAAGCGGGAAGCGTGCCTCTTTTGCACACGGTGGGGCAATAAAGTTGTAACGCGCTGGAGGTAAGCGCATTAAGGGCGATGAGCGTTGGGGAAGAGACAGGTTATCGCGGCGTGTTTTATGTAAGGCGGCAGGCGGGTGTTCAGAAGAGGTCTTTGGTAGCGCAGTTTTGGTGGATTTGGCGTCAATATTACATAAATAGTATTTTATTTACCAATTTCGCTCGGAGACCGTTTGTGAGGACGCGAGTTGTGTGTTCCGATTCAGGCTGGCGCTGAACAAGAAGAGAATCGTTTGGGGGCGGCTCAACTTTAATGCGGTAGGGGAAAAATTTATGAAATTGAAAATCTCGCGAAGAATGTCGTGGGCAATGGCTCTTGGCGTCTGTGTCTGGTCGCTCGTAATCGGAGCTGAGCAGGTGCATGCAATCACCCAGAGCAACGTGTTTAGCGGCACGCTGTTGCTCCATGGTGACATCAGCGAGTTTTTCGACTCCAGCGGTAATCCATTGGTTGGCGTGACTGTGTCCAACAGTGCGGCACCAGCGATCCCCGGCCAGCCCGGGACGGCAGGCTTGGCCAAGTCACCTATGGGGGTGCTGGGCAGCCAGACCGGCCAATATCATCCTTCGGGCTACAACCAACGGCGCTTGATGGCTGCCTACAACCCGTTCGTCAATGGCGGAACGATCTATGTAGGCGTCGACTTGCCCGGCGGCACTGGCAGTGCTGCCAACCCTGATTATCAGGATCCTCTCACTTGCGGTGGGGTTCCTCCGTGCCCTACCTCCTCGGCACCTCCCATCCAGCGGGGTTCCATTGTTCCGTTCGATTCCGACGGCAACGGCGAGCCTCAATCCATCGGCCGCACAGGCACGAACGTGTTGCGCAATTGCTTCGACGCCATCTCGAATTCGGTTGTGGATTTATTTACGTGCGGCAATGCAGCGGGCGCGTTCGGCGCGACGGACGACCCGTCGGATCCGGTCAAGAACCCCGGCATCAAGGAAGATTATGCCCTGTCGATTATTTTCTCCAACGGCTCGATCGTGACGGCGGATTTCTATGAAGACAACACGACGCCGCGAGGTCTGGGTGCCCTCATCCTCAATCCTTCGACGTACGGGATCCAGGTCAGCAAGAGCACGGCCGGCCTCGGGCCAGGAGCGCCGCTTGGGTTTGACGTGGAATTTGCGATTACCAACATCAATGCCAATATCGATCCGTGCACCCGATTGCATTCCACCGTGGTCGTCACCTCTGGATCCAATGGCGACGGTGCCGCCCAAGGTGAGGACACGGAAATTGTGAAACTCGATTACGTCCTACCCGCAACGGTGCAGTGCCAGGTGCTGTTGCTCACGAATAATGTTCTGCTGGTCACCAATAGATGCGGCCAGACCGCATTTGCCGGTGTCAACCTCGGCGATACGGTGGACGCGGAGGTCGTCGTGACCGCGGGGGCCAGTAATGACCAGAGTCTCGTCAACATCTCCGTCTCCGATTTCATTGGCGGCGTAACCAACACGACGGTCATCCCCGGTCCGCTGGCCCCGGGACAATCGGTGACGAATTCGCTGGGTTCCTTTACCTGCAGCCAACCGGGCGTGCACGGTGTCATGGCGGTGGTCAACGCGCTGGCCAACGTGACATCCAATTGCGTGCCGATCAGCTCGGAATGCGACAGCTCGTTTGAGTGCTGCGGATTTTCCAGCGTGGCGGTGGAGAAGCTTGTAACCTGCCGGCCTGCCGGCGGCATTTGCAGCACGGCGGCCAATTATGGGAAGTCCGCCACTGGCACGGTCACGCAGACCCAGAGCCCGGCGTTCTGCTACAGCATCCTGGTTACCAACACCGGCGACGTCGTGTTGCAGATCGACAGTGTTGTTGACAGCGTATTGGGCAACCTAACGGCGTCCTACCCCGCCAGTCTGCCGGTGAACGGCGCTGCCATTGCATACTTCTCAGCCGCGTACACCAATGACACCGTGAATAGTGTGACTGTCACTGGCACGGCCGTCGTCGCCCAGAGCGTCAGCACCAATGTCGTGGCCACCGACAACGCGATGGTCCACGTGGTGCCAGCCAGCATCAGTTGCGAAAAGCTGGTTTCGACCAATGGGGTTAATTTCTTCAGCCAGGTCTCGATCCTGGCCGACGGCAAACCGCACAACGTGACGTACGAGGTGATCGTTACTGCCGGGGCGCAAGCGCCGCTGACCGATGTCACAATTACCGATCCAATCCTGACCGGTCTGAGTTGCCCGCTGCCCGCGCCGTTCTCATTGGCGGCGGGCGCAGAGACTAATATCGTTCTGTGTACGGTGCCACTCACATGCTCGAGTATCGGAGGCGGCACGAACACTGTGACTGTCACTGCCAACGTCAATGGCTCGGTCACGCCGTTCATATGCGCATTGGACACCAATGGGCAGCCGATCAGCGTTACCAGTTCCTGCCAGGCAGTGGTTAATTGCTTATGCGACATGTCTTGTTCGGTTAGCCCCTCGGCGGCGACTAACTGCGCCGGACAAACCGAAACCTTTACAGTCACACCCAGCGGTGGCACCGCCCCGTACCGTTTCCTGTGGAGCACGGGAGCGACGACCTCCAACATTACCGTCGGCACCAGCGGCACTTTTACAGTCGAGGTAACCGATGCCAACGGGTGCACCAACACTTGTTTCGCCACGCTGGTAATCAATACGCCGCCGCCGTGCGGGATCGTGCCGGCCAGCACCAACATCTGCGCGGGCAGCACCGCGACATTCTGCGCGACCAACCTGACCGGAGCTTCGTATTCCTGGACCGGGCCGAGCGGGCCTGCGGGCAGTACACGTTGCATCACTGTCAGCGCAGCTGGCAGCTACTGCGTACTGATCACCGATACCAACGGTTGCACCAACACTTGCTGCGCCACGCTGGTGATCAACACGCCTCCGCCCTGCGGCATCGTGCCGGCGAGTACCAACATCTGCGCGGGCAGCACCGCGACATTCTGCGCGACCAACTTGACGGGCGCCTCCTATGCTTGGACCGGGCCGAGTGGGCCGGTGGGCAGTACACGTTGCATCACTGTCAGCGCAGCTGGCAGCTACTGCGTACTGATCACCGATACCAACGGTTGCACCAACACTTGCTGCGCCACGCTGGTGATCAACACGCCTCCGCCCTGCGGCATCGTGCCGGCGAGTACCAACATCTGCGCGGGCAGCACCGCGACATTCTGCGCGACCAACTTGACGGGCGCCTCCTATGCTTGGACAGGGCCGAGTGGGCCGGTGGGCAGTACACGCTGCATTACTGTCAGCACGCCTGGAAGCTACTGCGTGCTGATTACCGGTAGCAACGGATGCACCAACACTTGCTGCGCCACGCTGGCGATCAACACGCCTCCGCCCTGCGGCATCGTGCCGGCCAGCACGAACATCTGTGCGGGCAGCACGGCAACGTTCTGTGCCACCAACCTGACTGGTGCCTCCTATGTCTGGACAGGGCCGAGCGGGCCTGCGGGTAGTACACGTTGCATCACTGTCAGCGCAGCTGGCAACTACTGCGTACTGATCACCGATACCAACGGTTGCACCAACACTTGCTGCGCCACGCTGGTGGTCAACACACCGCCGCCCTGCGGCATCGTGCCGGCCAGCACCAACATCTGTGCGGGCAGTACAGCGACGTTCTGTGCCACGAACCTGATTGGGGCCACCTATGGCTGGACCGGACCCAGCGGGTTTAGCGCCGTGGGTCGGTGTATTACAGTCAACACCGGCGGCACCTACGTGGTGACGATCGTCAATTCGAATGGTTGCACGAGCACATGCCAGGCGACATTAACGGTTAATCCCTTGCCACCGTGCAGTATCGTGCCAGCCAGCACCAATATCTGTATCGGCGGCGCGGCGACATTCTGTGCCACCAACGTAATTGGCGCGACTTATGGCTGGAGCGGGCCGAGCGGGTTTAGCGCCGTGGGTCGGTGCATTACGGTCAGCACAGGTGGCACCTATGTGGTGACAATTGTCAATTCCAATGGCTGCACGAGCACTTGCCAGGTGACATTAACGGTCAATCCCTTGCCACCCTGTAGCATCGTGCCGGCCAGCACCAACATTTGTGCGGGCAGCACAGCGACGTTCTGCGCCACCAATCTGGTTGGCGCCACCTATAGCTGGACTGGACCGAGCGGCTTCAGCGCCGGGACGCAGTGCATTACGGTCAGCACAGGTGGCACCTATGTGGTGACAATAGTCAGTTCGAATGGCTGCATCAGCACCTGCCAGGCAACGTTAACGATCAATACTCCACCGCCGTGCGGCATCGTGCCGGCCAGTACCAACATCTGTGTGGCAGCAGCGCGGTCACATTCTGTGCCACCAACCTGACGGGCGCCTCCTATGTCTGGACCGGGCCCAGCGGACCTGCGGGCAATACCCCCTGCATCAGTGTCAGCGCGCCTGGTAGCTACTGCGTGCTGATCACCGACACCAACGGTTGCACCAGTAGTTGCTGTGCCACGCTTACGGTCAACACGAACCCGGTTTGCAACGTCACCGGGCCCAATCCTGATTGCCCCGGGACCACCAACACCTATATTTCGGCGGCCCCGGGCGGCTCGACACATAGTTGGTCAATCACCGGCAGCGGCACGATCCTGGGATTAACCAATGGTACGTCTGTGATGGTTATTGCTGGTTCCTCCGGCAGCTTTACGCTGACAGATAACATTACGCTGGGGGGTTGCCCCGGTCAGTGCAGCTTGACGGTCGACATCAACAGCAGTCCTGTTTGCCTGGGACCGCAAGCCTGCACTATCACAGTGTCGGGCAACGCGGGCGGCCTGACCATTTGTCAGGGCGGGTATGTCATTCTGACTGCAGCTGATGGGATGATCACCTATCTGTGGAACGGTCCCGACCAAAACGGCGCCACCAGCCAGACCATCATCGTTGGCAAGGCGGGGACCTATACCGTGACGCAGTTGGATCATCGGGGTTTCACGAATCAATGCAGCGTGACTGTTGTGGTCAATCCACTGCCTGTATGCACCATCACGGGTAATCTGATCATTACCAACGGGTTGCCGACGACGCTCTGCGGTCCTCCGAATATGGTCACGTATCTTTGGCTTGGCCCTCAGAACAACGGGGCGGGTACGCAGTGCAACACCGTATTCGTTCCCGGCAATTACACGCTGACCGTGTCAGACACCAATGGTTGCCTGTCGACCTGCGCCGTGACGGTTGAGGACAGGACACCGCAAGCGTGCACCATCACGGCCTCGGGTGGGGTGGGCGACCTGAATATCTGTCAGGGTTCGAAGACAATCCTAACGGCGGCCAATGGGATGACCAGCTATCTATGGAGTGGCCCCGAGCAGAACGGCTCGAACAGCAAGTTCATTATCGTCGGCACACCTGGCACGTACACGGTGACCCAAGTGGACGGCAGGGGCCTTACGAACAGTTGCAGCGCAACGCTGGTGGTGAATCCGCTTCCCGCGTGTAACATCTCAGGCGATCTGACAATCTGCCTGGGTACCACAACAACGCTCGTCGGGCCGCCTGGAATGCAGTACTATTCCTGGACTGGCCCGCAGAACAACGGCAATCCCACACGCTCCAATACGGTAAGTGTGGCGGGGACTTACACCCTGACGATGCAGGACACCAATAACTGCGAGAATGCATGCGCGGTGAACGTGACAACGATCGTTTGCCCCTGATGAGTATTCACGGACACAAAATCAGGCGCGACTGAAAGTTGAACGGGGCAAGGGAGCCGGTTGTTTCTCTCGTCAGGCAAACAGGTGGGTGCCGCACATCCGCGAGCGGATATGCGCATTGGTGAAG
>CAZAQZ010000143.1:0-7108 GCA_964487175.1 uncultured Verrucomicrobiota bacterium
CGCACCAATTCGCCTGGATCAGCCATGGTGCCATCGAACAGTTCGCGATAGCTTCGCAGAATTGCGCGTGTCTTCGTCGCATCCTCTTCGAGCAATTCGACGCGAAACACGCGCACGCCTGCCTTCATGAAATCGGTCAGGTACTCCGCACCGCTTTGCGCACGCGCGTGGAAAACAGTGTTGCGGCAGCCGACGTCGGCTTTAATGGGGTGATCCATGCCGACGCGGTCGCGGAGTTTAAGGTTGTGATGGTCGCAGGGGCGGCCACAGTTTGTGTGATCGGTGCCGGTTGAAAGAAACGCCGCAAAGACGCAGTGCTCCATATGAAACATCGGCATGTGCTGGTGAATGGTCAACTCGAACCACCGCGTTGGCGCGGCGCGCACTAGATCGACTACCTGCTGCGCGTTCAAGTCATATGAAATCGTCAGGCGCTCCAAGCCTTCGCGCATCAGCAGGTCGGCGGTCAGGGGGTTGGCGACATTCAACGAGAAATCGCCGATTTTGCGCAGCGGGCTCGCGCGAAAATAGTCCAGCGCGCCGAGATTGCGAACCAACACACCATCGGGTTTGGCGTCCTCGATCTGCTTGAAGAACCCTTGCTCACCCGCCTTCTGGATGCGCGGCGTGGCGAGAACGATCTGGGCACCGTCTCGTTGACGCACCAAATCAACTGCAGCGTGATACCGGCGAATGTCTTCGAAATCCACGTACACGGTTCCGCAGCCTTCCTCAAGCGCCACACCGATCTGGTCCATTGTGCGGCACAGAGCGACAAGTTCCGCGCTGTCGTCGGTAGTGCGACTACTGCCTCGCCTGTCTCGTACAACCGTGAGCAATTCGTTGAGGATGGATTCTCTGGGACTTTTGGGTGAGCGGGTTTCTTCGCGGGCCGATGTGACCGCGGTCGCCAACTCCCGGCGCAAGCGGTTAAGTTCCCTCAACGGCAGGATGACATCCCCATGGAGCTCATTTCGCAATTCACCGAGTGCGAACTGTGTCCCGCCCAACCGTCCAAGTTGATCGCGCAGTGTCTCCGTCGTCAGAGGCCTATTATGAGCGGGTTGTAATGGCATGGTTGAACTGACGCGCGCGCCATCTGCCTCGATGGTCAGTGGCTGGCCAGTCGCCCCTCTGACAGTCATGTCCAAATCGGTCCTTGGGATCGGAAGTTCGCCCTGAAACGTCTTGCGCAGTGCTCGCTCAAGCTGTGGGTCACTCGTCTTCCACACACGATCCCCGGGTTTGAGTTTGGAAAAGTCGATGTGGCTGCGCTCGAAGTAAAGACGGTTGTCTTGAATGTGCCAGATTCGCCCACCCTGCTCGCGATCCGTGTCACCGCCCGTGTCGAACACGATGCCGTCGCCCGGTTGAACCGGTGTCCGGGGTTCAAGTTCCACGTGATCGTGTCCCACGCGTTGGATTGCACCGACGAATGGACCGCGCTTCTTGCCAAAACGCGCGTGCACCAACTCCTGATGATTTACGCCATGCATCCAGCCGGAATACAGACCGCGCGAGAAGGCCATTTCGAGTTTGTATTCATCTTCGTGAGACGGCCCGAGTGTCTCTCTCTGTTCCAAGGCAGCGTCGATGGCTTTGCGATAGACTTGTGTCGTAGCCGCGACGTACTCCGGTGATTTGAGACGGCCTTCAATCTTGAAACCGGTCACACCGAGCCGAATCAAATCAGGGATTTCCCGGACAGCCGCCAAATCCTGTGGCGAGAGCAGATACCGCCGGTCACCCAATTCCTTCAGGGCGCCGTCCACCACCAGTTCGTATGGCAACCGGCACGCCTGAGCGCACTCGCCGCGATTGGCGCTGCGCTGGCCCAGCGCTTCGCTGGTGAGGCACTGGCCCGAGTACGCGACGCACAGCGCACCGTGGACAAATGTTTCGAGCGAAACCGATGAACCACCGAATCTCGCCAATTCGCGCAGCGACGCCTCGCGCGCCAGCACAACTCGCTTGATGCCAAGGCACTCGGCGAATTTGACGCCTTCGGGTGAAGTGATCGTCATCTGCGTTGAAGCATGCACATCCATGCTGACGCCAAGTTTTTGGGCCAGAAAGGCCAGTCCCAAGTCCTGGACAATCACCACGTCGACGCCTGTCTGGTCGAGGAGGATTAATTGCCTTTCGGCATCGGCGAGTTCGTCGGTGAAAATCAGAGTGTTGAACGTGCAGAACGCGCGTAAGCCGTGCTGGTGGAGGAAACTGACCAATTCAGGCAATTGTTCGGCGGTAAAATTCTCGGCGCGCATGCGCGCATTGAACTGCTGCAGGCCGAAATAGACCGCGTCCGCGCCATTGGCGATGGCAGCACGGACGCAGTCGAAGTTTCCCGCGGGAGCGATCAGTTCGGGTATGCCCTTCACGAGCGGAACAATAGCAGACCCCCGACGGTGAATCCACCCTTGACCATGCGGCATCCATCAGCCAATCTATGCATAGTTTATCCAGAAAAGGAGACCAGATATGAAGCGGATACTAAATTGGGTTGTCGCTCTGACGGTGGTGGTGGCGGGCACCGCGCACGCGAATGATGTTTATCAAATCGATCCCGCGCATACGACAGTTGGCTTTTCGATCACCCACATGGTCATCAACACGGTCCATGGCCGCTTCAAAGACCTCACTGGGTCGATCGCTCTCGACCCGGACGCAACCAACGCCGTAGTCGAAGCCAGCGCCACGATTCAGGCAACAAGCATCGATACCGGCGTCGACAAGAGGGACAACCACCTGCGCAGTGCCGACTTCTTTGACGTTGCAAAGTTCCCGACAATCACTTTCACCACCAAACGCGTTGATAAGCAAGGCGGCCAGCAGTTGCTCGTGGGTGATTTTACGATGCACGGCGTAACCAAGGAGATCTCCCTGCCGATCACAGTGAAAGGGCCGATCAAGGACCCAATGGGCAAGACGCGAATTGGAATTGAGGTCAATGCAACGCTCGCCCGCAAAGATTACGGCATCTCCTGGAACAAGACAATGGATGCAGGCGGCTTGATGCTCGGCGAGGATGTCGGCATTCAGATCAACGCCGAAGCGGTCAAGCAGGCGGCGGAAAAGAAATAGAGGCGGGACCACAGAGTCGCGACAGGGGCGCGCTCCGGTGCGCCCTTATTGCTTTTTACCCAAAACCAGGACGCGGAAGTTCTTCACGGACGACTTGAAGCCGGTCTTTCTGCGCTCGGCCTTCAGCTTGCCATCGTCCCATGTGAAATGTGTGAGGGAATACGAACCGCCCTCGTATTCAAAACTTTCGCCGTCGTCTTCGTAAAGTGAACCGCTTGTCTTCCTGCCGGGATAAACGTCCAGGATGATTTTATCGATGACTTTCTGCTGCACGTGCTCGATCGGTTCGGTCATCGGCAGAATGGAGCCGGCGCGCACGAATAACGGCAATGTGTCCAGCGGCGCAGCAATGGTGACGTACTGACCGCCGGCGTGTTTCTGCTTTGTCCAATAATCGTACCACTCACTGCCGGCGGGCAGGTACACGGCCCGCTGATTGGCGCCTGGTTTAATCACGGGCGCGACGAGCAGCGACGGGCCCAGCAGGAATTGATCGTCCACGGCGTAGCCATTCGGGTCGTCGGGGAATTCCCAGAACAACGGACGCATGACCGGTGTGCCATCGAGTGCCGCTTCCCGAAACTGATTGTAGAAATACGGCAGGAATTGATAGCGCAGGCTGATGTACCGGCGACAAATCTCCCCGACCTCCGCGCCAAACGTCCACGGTTCCTGGCGCCGCGTGTCCCAAGCCGTGTGATTGCGGAAGAATGGGAAAAACGCGCCGGCTTGCGTCCAGCGAGCGAGCAATTCGCCCGTGCAATTCCATGAAAAACCACCAACATCAGGCCCGCAGAACGCCACCCCCGACAAACTTAAATTCAGGCACTCCGGAATGCTGAGCGCGTATTGCTCCCAAGTGCTGTGATTATCGCCTGTCCAGACCATCGAATAACGCTGGACGCCTGCGTACGCGGCGCGCGTGATGATAATCGGACGCTCCTTCGGGCGTAACGTATGAAGTCCTTCACAGCAGGCGCGCGCCATGTTGAAGCCGTATACGTTGTGGGCGCGCTTGTGCGTGACCCATTGACCGTCGTAGTCATGCGGAATGTCCTGCGGCATGGTGCCGCCAAAATGGTTCCATACGGCTGGCTCATTCATATCATTCCAGAAGCCGGACACGCCCAATTCCAGGAAATCCTTGTGCCATCGGCCCCACCACTGGCGCACGCGTTCGCTGGTGAAATCAGGAAACACGCACTCGCCCGGCCAGACGTTGCCGGTGAACCATGCTCCGTCCGGCTTCTTCAGAAACATCCCCTTTTCCTTGCCTTCGCGACAGACGACGTAGTCGTCGTCATTCTTCACACCCGGGTCGATGATAGTGACGAGCCTGAATCCCATCTTGCGGAGCGTCTTGACCAACTCGCGCGGCCTGGGAAACGCCGTTGGGTTCCACGTGAACACCCGATATCCGTCCATGTAATCGATGTCACAATACAGCACGTCACAGGGAATCCTGCGTTTGCGAAAGTTGCGCGCCACCTCCAGTAGCTCCTTCGCCGACATGTAGCTCCAGCGGCACTGGTGGAACCCGAGCGCCCAGCGCGGCGGCATCCACATCCGGCCTGTCAGGTCCGTATAACCACTCACGACCTCCTGAACTGAACCGCCTGCAAAAAAGTAGTAATCCAATTCGCCGGCGTCGGCTTCGAGATAGTAATGTTTCTCGTCTTCAACATGGCCCAGATTAAAGAACGTGCGATGCGTGTTGTCGAAGAGGATGCCGTAATGCGCTTCAGGACGTGTGGAAATCACAAATGGGATGGAGACATACACTTCACCGTTGAGATAGGTATGCGTCGGGTTGTCCGTGTTCCAGAATCCGAACGACTGCCCGCGTTTGTTCAGCGGCCCCGTCTTCTCGCCGCAGCCGAAAAACATCTCGTTGCTAGCCAGCGCTCGATAGGTGCGACATTTCGCTCCGTGCCACCCCATTCCACGCGCCGGTTCGTCGGCATTAAGGACGCGGCCTTCCGGTGTCGCAAACGTGATTCGCAGGGGTGATTTGGCGATTGTCACCACAAGCTTCTTGGTGGTGATCGTCACATCCTTGCCGGCTCGTATGGTGGCCTTGACCTTCGGCCAGTTCGTCCTGGCAACCGCATAGGAGAAATCGGGACCGAAATCAGCTGCCTGCGTCGCGCGCACCCGCACGATCGAATCGTTAAGCACGGTCACGCGCACACGTCCGTGCTCGCACCGGAAATCGACGAGATTGCCGTTGTGTGCGACCGTTTTAACATCGCCGATGCTGGTGAACGCTGAGTCTGCCATTTGATTCGGTCTCCGGGATAGCTGGCCCCTCAATGAACAGCATTTAGCACGCTGAGATGGGCCACAAAGGGATTATTCTCCAGACTCGGCACGGAAAAGCAAGTGCTTTGCGGGTCCTACGGTGAATCGGTGCTATGGAACCACAGGATGGCGCGCTGGAGCAAATCGGCGGCGTCTCTGAGTTCCAGCTTCTCCTTGATGCGGGAACGGTAAGTCTCCACGGTCTTGGCATCCAGACTTAACTCCTCGGCGATCTGGCGGGTCGTGTGCCCCTGGCCAATCAACCGAAATACCTGCAACTCGCGGTCGGTCAGGTTTTCCAGGGATGCCGGAGACTGAATCTGCTGGCCCGCCATAAGCTTGGTCAGGACTTTCGACGTGAGCGCCTCGCTCAAATAGATCTCGCCGGCAAGCACGCGACGAATTGCCTCCAGGATCTTCTTGGTTGCTTCCTGCTTTGTAATATAACCGCGGGCGCCAGCGCGAACGGCGCGCTCCGCATACAGTGACTCGTCGTGCATGGAAACGACGAGAACGAGCGGCTGTGGTTCGTTCGCCTGCAGATCCTTGATCAGGTCCAGCCCCTGGGATTCCTTCAACGAGAGGTCAACGATGACCAGGTCAGGCTTGGTGGTTGCGATGACGTTCAAGGCCTCGTTACGGCTGGCTGCCTCGCCGCACACGGTAAGGTCCGGTTCGCGGTTGATCATCTGCTTCAGTTGTTCGCGCACCAGCGGGTGATCGTCAACAACGACAACCCTAGCCTGGCTGGCGCGCGCCGCCTTGTGTTGCTTCTCCGAGCCCATAAGTTGACCTTGGTTTGCCGTAACCTTATTCTATAGACTTCTGTTCAACTGAACAGAGAATAATTGACCCCCCATTCTCGCCACGCCCGACCTTTAACCTGCCTCCGATCATGCGGGCGCGATACTGCATGATGTGCAGTCCCATTCCCGCCCTGCTGCCAAATGGCTCACGAATCCCGACGCCGTCATCGGCGACCTTGATGGCAATCTCGTGGCCGGCGGCTGTCACGCCGATGACGATGCGATTCGCCTTGCTGTGTTTGACCGCGTTGGTCACGGCTTCCTGAACGATTCGATACAGGTGCGTCGCTATGGCGTTGTCGCTGATGAACACGGTGTCGGGACAGTTGAGCACACAATCGATCCCGAAGCGTTCGGTCACGTTGGATGCCAATTCCTCCAAAGCGGAGGCGAGCCCCTCCGCTTCGAGTTTCACAGGATAAAGCCCCCGTGCCAGACTGCGCGCCTGCGTGATTGCTTCGTCCAGCAACTTTGCAATCTCCCCGGCGTCCTTTTCCTCGGGCGATGATTTTCCGGCCAGCTTCTGCCTCAGCAGATTGCTGGCGAAGGCCGTGCTGACCAAGTGTTGGCAGAGGCCGTCGTGCAAATCCTGTCCCATCCGGCCCTGCTCCCGATCGCTGATCTCGAGGATCTGCTTTTCCAGGCGCTTGCCCTCGGTAATATCGCGGGCGATGACGGAAGCGCCCATGACCTGACCGGTTTCATTGCGCATCGGCGACACCGTCAGTGCGACGTCAATCCGCCTGCCGTCCTTCGCGCCCCAGACCGTTTCATAGTGCGTCACGACCTCCCCGGCGCGAAGCTTCTGGAGAATTCTGTCGATCTCACCAGATCGCTCCTGCGGAACCATCAGCGAGATGGAACGACCGATGATTTCTTCGGCCGCGTAACCGTACATTTTTTCCGCCGCCTTGTTC
>CAZAQZ010000144.1:0-7102 GCA_964487175.1 uncultured Verrucomicrobiota bacterium
CGATTTCAACGCGCCGGTCAGGACGTTTTCCGCCTGGGCGCGATCGCCGACGGTTTTGGCGCTGACGGCCATGTTGCGCGCCTGGATGACGGCCTCCAATGTGCCGCGTTCGTGGGCGGCGTAACCCTTCACCGTCTCGACGAGATTGGGAATCAGGTCGTGGCGGCGTTTGAGTTGGACATCGATCTGGGCCCAGGCGTTTTCCAACTGGGTGCGCAGCCGGATCAGGGCGTTGTAAGCGCCGACGATCCAGAGGATGATGAAGATGGCGATGACCAGGACCACCAGGAAGAAGATGCCAATGATTGCCATTGTTAATTTCCTTTCTTGTACTGTTTGACCGCGTGACCGAAAAGATCGTTGAGTACGTCGATGGTTTTGCCCGCCTCACTGGATGCCGGATAGAGGGCGAGCAATTGCTGGAGTTCGTCCGCATCAAACCACAACCCGTGTCCGCGCGGACAACGATCCAGCGTCAACGGCGGATGACCGGGCGCATCAATCTCAAGTTCGTGCAGGTTCTGATCGCATCGCGGACAAAGGTGACGAGCAGACACGGCGCCGGTGGTTTCGTGATTATGAAATTTCGTCAGAGGATCATCCGGATGCGCTCCCGTTGCCTGCATCAGCAGTTTAGTTTCACCTTTATCCAGCCAGATGCCGAGACACCGGTGGCAGAAATTCGCCTCGACTCCCCTGAACTTGAGCTCGACCAGGTGCGCATCGCATTTCGGGCAAACCAAAATCATATCTCGCGTTTCCAGCTCCATGATGAGAGAGCAGAGGAGAGGCGTCAAGCTCATCTGGAGGCAGGGTGGATCGAAGAGGATTCGTGCGATCTTTACGGGCCAACGTGGGGTGAACACCCCATTGAGCATGGAAGACGCGTCCCATAAACTTTGAATCAGGTGAATTGGTAGCGAGTGCCAAGTCATCGGTCAACCCGAGAGAAGGTATAGGATGCTTGCTCAACAATGGCTGCAATAAAATGAGTGTTAAAACCATTTCCCGTTCCGCGTTTGACCAATTACTGCCCCATCATAATTCTGCCCTGGAGAGCTTGATGGTGGAAGAGGTCGAATGGTTTTCCAATCGCTCGGGAAACCCGCTCGGCGCTGTTGCCAAAGGCCATGGGGTGGCGGGCTGGAATTACGCCATTTTGAAACGGGACAGGAAGGGCGACTTTCGCGTCCGCAAAGTAATGAGCAACTTTTTCAACTTGAAAGCCGCCAAAACCGATTTGGTGCTATCAATGGCCGGGATCGAGAAGATCGATAGCCCCAACCGAGGATCGGCAGGTTTTCGGTTGCCGTCCATGCCAGCGGAACTACGGGTCTGACCCCAAAGACTCAAGCGTTCTGCAATCGCAACAGCGCGATCTCGGGGGGGCAGTTGAACCGCACAGGCGGATCGATCAGTCCGATACCGCGGTTGACGTACATATGCGTATCGCCGCGCGCGAACAGCCCGTGGGCGTATTTTCGTCCATAGCGCGACGGGACATGCGGCGGGCCGTAAAAGGGGATGACCACCTGTCCGCCATGCGTATGACCCGCCAGAATCAGATGTGAACCCTCCCGCGGCCAGTCTTCAAAGGAATCGGGGTTGTGCATCAACACCAGCGAGAATGGGGTTTCGACATTTTGGAAGGCGCGGGCTACGTCGACGCCTTCTGTCCACAAATCGCCCAGACCGACGATGGCCAGGGGCTCGCCGTTGATGCGGATTGTCCGGCTGGCGTTGCGGAGGACGGGAATGCCGACCGATTCGATGGCCTTGGCCACGGCATCTCCGTTGTACCAGTTATCATGGTTACCCAAAGAGGCGAACACGCCATATTTGGCGCGAGCTTGTTTCATGCACTGAGCGCACTCAAGTACCAACTCGCCTGGCGGAGTCGTTTCCTTGAACAGGAAATGCCAGGATTCTTCAGCCACTCGGTCGAAGCGATTGCGCGCGAAATGGCGGAAATCGGTGAGATAATCGCCCGTGAAAACCATGAGGTCGGGCGCGAGAGCATTGGCCGTGGCGATGCATTCGGAGAGGTACTCCGGGCTGACCACACGGCTGCGGTGAAGATCGGTAAGATGAGCGATGGTCAGGCCATTCAATGCGGCCGGAAGTCCCCGGATGATCACCGGAATGCGTCGCACATGGGCGAAGTGGGGTTCGATGAACGAGTAGGCGAGCCCGCCCGCAGCGGCGACTGCCGATGACCAGAGCAGGCGCTTCAGGAATGTGCGACGGCCAATCTTTGGCACGTGCGTTGTTTCAGTCAACGAGTCAGCCCCGCATTCATGATATTCTCAATCTATTCATTCGGTGGTGGCATGAATCGCGTTGACCCAAAACAGGAAAAGGCACGCCGCCTCGTGGCACCGTTACACCTGTCCATCCCAGTTATCGTCGTGTTGAGCGAACGCCGCGCGAATCTTGGAGACGACATCGGGCGGCAACGGTCCGCGGGCAATCGAGGCCGCATTGGAACGCATGTGATCGACGTCCTTTCCGCCGACGATACAACTTACCACACCGTCCGTGAACGCCGTGAAGCGCAGCGCGGTATCCGCCCAGTCCGCGCCGAAATCAAGCCCCATCGCTTTCATGCGCAGCCAGTATGGTTCACAGTATTGGCCACTGGGCCGATTCATGTGAAGCCACGGCGCGTTGCCGATGGGACGCTTGGCAATAAGGCCGATGCCGCGTTTGCCCGCCGGCGTGACGACCCGATCGATCGCCCGTTGATCGAACGGGTTCACCGAACACATCAACCCGCGAAACCTGTTCGCCGCCAGTGCCCATTCCAACGGCTCGTTGTCGCCCGAATACGCCGCGAAACGAATTTTGCCCGCGCGCACGCTCGCATCCAGCGCGTCAATCACTTCCCCACGTTCCAACGTTTCCCGCGGACACGAATGCAGGTGCACAATATCAAGATGGTCCGTCCGCAACAACCGCAACGCGCGCTCCACGCCCGCCAGAATGCAGTCGTAGGTCCAATCCGGCACGCCCTCGATCCCGTAGCCGACCTTCGTGGACAAAACATACTCGCCGCGTCGATGGGCGATGTGCCGACCGATGCGCTCCTCCGACAATCCATACCCACGCGCTGTGTCGATCAACGTGATGCCGAGGTCGAGCACTTCATTGAGCACCCGGGCTACGCGCGATTCGTCGAGCTGGCCATCGCCGATCTGCCCGGCACCAAACCCGAGAAGGGAGACCTGCACACCGGTGTTGCCATACGGTCGCTGTGGAATCGTCGTGGTTTTCATTGATTGGACAAAATACCGCCCGTCCACTCAAAAAACAATGCTGCCGTCGGATTCTTGAGGTGATGATCCCGGTTCGCTCTTTTACGAGAAGCAGGTGTGAACGCGGATAGCACCTTGACACTCTACCCGCTGGCATCTTAAGTTCGCCGCGGCGTGAGGAGGGACGACTGATGAAAAGATTATCGATCTGGCTCAGTTCTTTTATTTTCGCGATGGCAATGGGGTGGACTTCCCGGGCCGTTGCCGATAATCAAACCGCCTCCCTCAGCCCGATCCTCTCCAGCAATGCCGTGCCGTTCAGCCTCCAGATTCAACAGGCGGCTTTTTCGTTGCCCAGCGGCCTTCAATCCTATGTCCTGGGAACAGACGGCGGCAAGTGGTTGCTGTTGGCGGGCCGCATCAACGGTCTGCATGGGTTCGGTATTACCAATAATTTCCCGCCGGATACGCAGAACACCACCGTGTTTGTCGTCGATCCCTACCTGCAAACGGTCGTAACGCGTTCGCTGACGAATGCGGGGTCGGGGCTGACGCAGGCTCAAATCGATCTCTTGTCAGTGACCGCCCCGCAGTCGTGCCAGTCGGGGGACACCCTTTACATGACGGGCGGTTATGGCATCGAATCTTCCACGAGCAACTTCACCACCAAGGCTGCGTTGACCGCCATCGATGTTCCCGGCCTGATTCACTGGGTCATCAATCCATCCGACGGCGAAACCGCCGCGCGACATATCCGCCAAATCTCCGACCCGACCTTTGCAATCACCGGCGGGTTTATGACCGAGGCCACGCCTCACCACATTCTCCTTGGGTTTGGACAGGACTTTAGTGGCGCCGTCACTGTCTCATCCGACGGAACCTACACCGAGCAAATCCGGCGATTTCGGATCATCGACAAGGGAACGAATCTTTCCTTTATTGCGCAGAAGCCGCTGCCCAAGGTTCCGGACCCCAGCTATCGGCGGGCGGGCCTCAACGTCGTCCCGATCATTGAGAACGGTCGCGAGAGTTTCGTGGCCTTCTCCGGCTTGTTTACCCCGACCGATGGAATCTGGACCGTCCCGGTTGAAATCAGCCGCAGTGGCACCCCCAGGATGGCCAATCCCGCCGCCACCAACACATTCATGCAGGGAATGAACAACTATCTTTGTCCCACACTGGAACTCTACTCGCGCAAGCAGCGCAACGCCTACACGGTCCTGATGGGAGGAATCAGCTACGGCTCCGTCTCAACGTCGGGCGTATTTCAGACAGACGCCGAACTGCCATTCATCAACCAGGTCACGACCATCAAGCGCGATCGACACGGCATCTTCTCGCAGTACCTGATGGACGCCCAGTATCCGGTGATTGCGTCCACCGGCTCCAATCCCGGCAACCCACTTCTCTTCGGAACCAGCGCCACGTTCATTCCCGTGACTGGATTGCCCATGTATAAGAACGGCGTCCTGCAGCTCGACGCGCTGGGAATCGACCCCATCGTGGTCGGTTTCATCGTCGGCGGAATCCAAAGCACCCTGCCCAATACCAACGTTGAATCGGACAGCGCCGCGTCCCCGTACATCTTCACCGTGACGCTGGTGCCAGCGCCTCCGTTTCCGTGATCCTGCCCTCGTAGAGCCCGCTGTCGCTGTAGCCGACCTTGCAATGACATGTCACGGGCGCTTCGCCGAATAGATTTCAATTTCCTTCGGCTCGTTGATGACGAGCTTGCCTGCAGTGACCACCAAGTCGGATGATCCTCGGGGGAATGCTTTGAAATGTAATCCTTCCGGAATGGCCAAATCATCCACACTCAATTCCACGGCGTTGGTATTTCCGGCCCGATTCAGCAGGATGAGCACATATTCTTCGGGCGAACTCCTGAGATAGGCGTATTGGTCCTGGCTGACCAGAAGGTTCACCATTTCGCCGCGCCTCAAAGCCGGATGGTCTTGACGAAAGTGCAGCAGGGCGCGCGTCCAATTGAACACCGTCGCGGCGTCGCCGGTGCGCCCTTCGGGCCTAAAAGCGTTCAGCGGGTCTCCGGGAAATCCCCCGGGGAAATTGGAGCGGAAGGAGGCGTCCCCTGATCCCGGCCCCGCACCCATCGCAATCTCGTCGCCATAATACATATGCGCCGTCCGTCGCGTGGTCAGCACGAATGTCTGGGCCATGATCAGTTTTGAAATATCACCCTGGGCGACCGTCAACATGCGGGGCTGATCGTGATTTCCGACAAACACCACCAGCATTTCAGGGTGAAGAAACAAAGAGTCCGATGCCAGTATGTCCGCAAGCCTGGTAAAGGGCTGTTGATGAGCGCCAAAAACATTCCGAAGTGTATGTTCCAGCGGGAAGTCCAGTTCAGAGCGCAGCTTGGTGTCGGTTCCGTAGCGGCGAGTGCCGCCCTCAAAAAAGGAGAGGACAGCAGGCGTATCCGCAGTAATCTCCGATACACAAACAAAATCCGGATATTGGCGGTTGATGGCCGTTTGCCACTTCTCCCAGAAGCGGCGGTCCACATACGGGTAGGTGTCCTGCCGGATGCCGTCAATTCCCGTCATGCCAATCCACCAGAGCGCGTTTTGAATTTCGTAATCGCTCACCAAAGGATCATCCTGATTCAAATCAGGCAGAATGCCGGCAAACCACCCGCGCACGGGCACTTCGCGACGGCTCGGCCGGGCATAGGGATCGGCCAGGCTGGCGATGTCAAAATTATTCCGAAGCTTCGGGACGCTGTCCAGGTTGTTGAACCACGTTTTCGTTGGAGGATCCTCAACCCAGGAGTGTCTCGGCCCGCAATGATTGGCCACCTGGTCCTGAATAATTTTCATCCCCTTTTGATGGGCGACATCCACCAGCTCTTTGAAGTCTGCCATCGTTCCAAAATGAGGTTCGACATCGTAATAATCGATGGTGGAGTAACCGTGATAGGCGCCGGGGCAATTGGAACTGGAATTTCTATAAATGGGCGTCATCCAAATGGCCGTCACGCCAAGATCCTTCAAATAGTCGAGGTGGTCGAGAACGCCGCACAAATCCCCGCCATGATACCCGCCATTGCGACGGTCGCCGCTTTGATCGAGTGCAGCAGTGGTTTGAGGCAGGCTCTCGTTCGGGTGACCGCCATGGGCAAACCGGTCCGGCATCAGCAGGTAAATCACATCGTCAGGCCCAAACCCGCGAAACCGTCCATCCGTCTTCAGGGGACGATTCAATTCGAAGTCGAACTGACCCGTCCCCGCACCACTCGTGACTTGAAAGCGATACCTGCCGGGCGTGACTTGCTTGTCAATGTCCAGATAAACAAACAAATAATGGCCATTGTCCGATGTATAACGGGTCTCAATCTTGAACCCTCTGGATGCCGTTGTGACAGTCGCATCCTGGAGTTCCGTCCCGGTGAGGAGAACCTGAATCGGATTCAACGTGTCCGGAACCCACCAGTTTGGTGGCTCCACTTTTTCAATGGTAGGTGCTGCGACTGCTCGCGCCGTCACGATCAACATTGCCAAAGCGCAGGCTCCGAAAAACCGAGCAGTTATTGAACGGCCGTTATTCATGGTATCGGACATTTCCCATCTGACCTGGCCCCGCGACCATCGCAGCCAATTGAGCACCCATGATGGGAGCGCAGGCGATACGCGTCAAGCTCATCCGCATACGGCTGCGTCGTTGCCCGTCCGCTGTAGCCGCCCCGCTCAGTCGGGGCGCATCCCGGCACGGCGAGGGGGTGGGGCAGGCAACGATCTGGCGGGAATCAAGCGTTGACCCCCTGACGACATATGGTATGATTCTCTGAGTTAGGTCACCCCGTTTGAACGAATGGAGCCTGCGGTAGG
>CAZAQZ010000145.1:0-7067 GCA_964487175.1 uncultured Verrucomicrobiota bacterium
CGACTGGGTGTACGCCGTGGTGACCGCACCCACCATCAATATTCCAACCGTTATCCATGATTTCATATTCGTCCGTTCAAAAAATCGGAATCCCTGCTTCATCGTTTACCCCGCTTCCTGGCGCCGATGATCGTCGGCGCGGTCGACGAAATCTCGCGCACCTCGTTTGTCCGACCCAAAATCCCGCTCAAAATATCGTGTGCCACCTCAATGGGCGACTGGAAAGAATCCACGTCCACCCGGATCTCGGCCGGATAATGGTTGATCACCGGTTTCGATTCATCATCATAAACCTGGAGGCGCTGGCGGATCGTTTCCTCGTTGGCGTCATCCAGGCGGTTCTCCTTCAACGCGCGCGACTTGAGACGCCGCACGATCTCATTGCGGTTGCTGGTCGAGCGCAACACCACCAGCCGAACAGCCTCGATATGGTCATCCAGCATCTCCGCCTGGTGCACGTTGCGCGGAATTCCGTCCAGCACCAGGACATCCGTCTGCGGCTTGAAGGCGCCCGTGTGCACCAGCTTGTCGATGTGCTCGTGCCAGAGCTGGATCGTCGTGTCGTCCGGCACGAGTTGCCCGCGGCTCGAGTACTTCAAAAAAACCTTCCCGACCCCGCTGTTCAAATCGATGGACCGAAACACCTCGCCGCAGGCAACGTGGACAAATCCGGGCAAGACGCCCAGCATCCTGCCCTGCGTGCCCTTGCCGCTGCCGGGAGCGCCAAACAGTAGAACCGCCTTGATTTTTTTCACCATGACGCACCCTTTTAGTTGAGAAACTGATACCAGTTGTTGCGCCGATGCGCCTCGTATCCGAGTTCGGCAATCAACCGCCTCATCGTCTCCTCGTTGATGCGAAACGTCGCCCCGGCCTGCGACACGACGTTTTCCTCCATCATCACGCTGCCAAAATCATTCGCGCCATACTTCAACGCGATCTGCCCGATCTGCGGGCCCTGTGTCACCCAGCTCGACTGGACGTTGTCGAAGTTATCCAGGAAAATCCGCGCCAGCGCCTGGGTCCGCAAATACTCGTGCGACCCTGCCGCCGGCACCTTCAACCGCGTGTGCTCCGCCTGAAACGTCCAGCAAATGAACGCCGTGAACCCGTGCGTCCGATCCTGCAACTCACGCAGCCGCAGCAAATGCTCCACCCGGTCTTCAATCGTCTCCACGTGACCGAACATCATCGTCGCTGACGAATTCAATCCCATGCCGTGCGCCACTTCCATCACGCGCAGCCAGTCGTCGGTCTTGCACTTCAACGGCGCGATCCGGTTGCGAACACGATCCACCAGGATTTCACCCCCGCCGCCCGGAATGGAGCCGAGCCCTGCTTCCTTGAACCGCCGCACCACTTCCTCCAGCGGCATCTTGAATACTTCGGCGAAATGACAAAACTCCGGCGGCGAAAACCCGTGTATGTTCACCTGCGGAAAGTTTCGCCGGATATATTGCAGCAACTCCAGATAATAATCGATCCCCAACTTCGGATGATGTCCGCCCTGCATCAGGATCTGCACGCCGCCGATGGCGGTCAACTCCCCGATCTTCCCGCCGACCTGCTCCGGCGTGAGGACGTATGAATCGTTGTCCCGCTCCTCGCGCATGAACGCGCAGAACGTGCAATACACATTGCAGACGTTGGTGTAATTGATGTTGCGGTCGATGATGTAGGTGACCGCGTTGCCCGGCCGTTTCCGCTGGCGTACGGCATCGGCCAGCACGCCCAGTTCCGGCAGCGGCAGCGCGCGGTACAACCGCACTGCCTCCCCGGGAGTAATCCGCACTCCGTCCAGCACCTTCTCCTGGATCGTATCAACTGACGTATCGTAAATCATGACTGCGTTCGATCAGTCCCAAATCCTTCAAGTACTGCTGAAATCGTTTCAGTCCCTGTTTCTCCGCATCGCCCAACTCATACCATACATTGCGCGTGTAGTATTCGCGCAAAAACTCGGGCGTCGCCTCCGTTGCATCTTGCACAATCTTTTCCAGGTGCGCAAGCCCGTTGGCCTTCGCCGACCGCAATAAGGCTGCCACCGGCCTGGCCTCCACACCCCGCTGCAGCGCCCACGCCGCGTACACGAACGGCAGCCCCGTCATGTCCACCCACGCCGCCCCCAGGTCCCACACCGGCGGTTGGGCGCCGTTGCGCGTCGCATACCAGATCGCCTCGTCGCCGATCAGCATCATCCCCTCGTGCTCGCTCAGTTTTGCGCCGGCCGGCCGCGGATAAAACTCCGGCTCGATGTGATACCCCAGTTTCAACAGCACCCGCAACAGCCACACGGACGTGCGGGATGCGGGATCCACGGCGATGCGTTTGAGTTTGTCAATCGGCTCGCGATGCGCCAGGAACACGCTGGCCACTGCGCCGCGCGATGCGATGGCGATGCCGTCGAGCAGGTCGTAGCGATCGTGCTGCAACACCTCGGCCACAGGCACGAGCCCCACTTCGAATTGGTTGCGCTGCATCAAATCAGCCAGCCGCGCCGGCGTGCACAAGGTCACACGGTCTTCGATTCCATAAATGAGCGGCCTGGCGTTCAGGTACGGCACGCAACCGATTCTGGGAGCACTCTTGTCGCTCACGCCGCGCCTCCTTCATTGTTGGCGCCGGCGAAAGCCGCAGTCGTTGGCAGGGTGCGCTGGCCCAGCGCGCCGCTTTGGTCGTCTTTACTCCCCGTGTGTTCACATTTCACGACAACGGGTCTGTACAAACTGTCCCGTTGCACCGGATCGCGCCCCGCTTCGCGGATGGCCCGTTCCAATTCCTCGCGCGCCATCTGTTGCGGCGTCTGCGCGCCCGCCATGTGATAAATCTTTTCCTCCATCACCGTGCCGTCAATGTCGTCCACGCCGAAACTCAACGATACCTGCGCCAGCTTCATGCCCATGAGAATCCAGTACGCCTTGATGTGATCGAAATTGTCCAGATAGATGCGCGCGATCGCCAGCGTCCGCAGCATGTCGAAGCCGCTCGGCCCGGTCAGATGCGACAGCTTGTTGTTCTCGGGATGAAACGCCAATGGCACGAATGCCGTGAACCCGCCCGTCTCATCCTGCAACGCGCGTAATTGCCGCAGATGATCGACGCGATGCGTGTCCTTCTCGACGTGGCCAATCAACATCGTACTTGTCGAACGCCCGCCCAGCTTATGCCAGGTGCGATGCACGTCCTGCCATTCTTCAGCAGATTCCTTGGCGTGACAGATGATCTCGCGCACTTCAGGATCGAAAATTTCCGCGCCTCCACCCGTCAGCGAACCCAGGCCCGCCTCGCGCAACGCCGTCAGCGTTTCCGGCACGCTGCGTTTGCCGACCCAGGAGAGATGCAGGATTTCAATCGCGGTAAACGCCTTCAGGTGCAGGTTCGGATCGAGCGCCTTCAGCGAACGCAGCATCTCGATGTAAGTATCCCATTTCCACGACGGATGCAGCCCGCCGACGATGTGGATTTCCGTAATGCCCAGTTTCAGCGCCTCCTGGGCCTTCTCCACCATTTCGGTGATGGAGTATTCGTAGGCGCCCGGGTCGCGGCGTCGCCGGTAGAATGAACAGAAATCGCAGTCGAGGATGCAGATGTTGGAGTAATTGATGTGGCGGTTGAGAATGTAGTAGGCCGCGTTGCCGTTCTTGCGTTCGCGCACCAGATTGGCCATCGCGCCGATCGTCGCGAGGTCCGTCGAACGAAACAACCGCAGACAATCGTCCTCGTCGATCCGTTGCCCCGCCTCGACCTTTGCGTAAAGATCGTACAGCTCCGAGCGCTTCAGAAGCTTGTTCATCACATCATCGCGACATTCAAAATCACAGACGCCAAAAGCACCACGCCAATGGCTGCATTCATTCGGAAAAACGCCACATTCAGACTCACCGGGTCCCTGTTGCGCGCCACCCAGTGCTCCATGACAAGGCAGGTGAAAATGATCACAAGCCCCAGGTAGTATGGCATCTGCATCCGGGAAATCAACCCGAAACCCAGCAGCGCCAGCACCATCAACCCGTGCGCCACCCGCGCAAACTTCAGGCTTCCCGCTATCCCCCAGCGTACCGGCAATGACCGCAATCCTGACGCCCGGTCGAATTCGTAATCCTGCGTCGCGTAAATGATGTCAAACCCCACCAGCCAGAACACTACCGCCACCGCCAGCACCACGGGCGGCCAGTCGAATTCCCCGCGAACCGCCAGCCACGCTCCCAACGGCGCCAGCGCCAACGATAATCCGAGAAAGAAATGCGAGAAATCCGTGAACCGTTTCGTCACCGAATAAAAAAACACCACCGCCAGCGCCATCGGCGAAAGATAAAAACAAATTGGATTAATGAACCAACACACTGTTACCAACCCAACCCCACTCAGGCATGTAAACACCCAGGCACTTCCCAACTTGATCTGCCCACTGGGCAGATGTCGTCCCGCCGTCCGCGGGTTCTGCGCATCGTAGTTTCTGTCGGCGATTCGATTGAACCCCATCGCTGCCATCCGCGCACAAGCCATCGCCGCCAGGATGAGCAGGAAAGTTCGCCACCCCGGCCACCCCCTGTCCGCCCGCGCCGCCACCACCATCGCCGCCAACGCAAACGGCAACGCAAACACCGTGTGCGAGAAGCGGACGAATTCAAAGTATTTCCGGATCGCCGTCATCAGTCCCGGTTTCTTAACACAGGACTATCGCCCCCTCAATGCTCTTGAAGGGTATCTTTGTCCTCTGATAGAAGAGGTTGCGCTAATAACAGTGTTCGAATGCTGTGCATATGAGACGCGCAAGACAAATCATTCTCATAACGACGTTCCTCGCCTTCTCTTGGCTCGCGATGCAGGCTGTTCACGAGTCCGGCCATGCGCTTGCCGCATGGCTAACGGGCGGGATAATACAAAAGGTAGTACTCCATCCTTTGGCATTTTCCCGTACGGACGTGAATCCAAATCCTCACCCGCTGGTCGAGATCTGGGCAGGGCCTCTTCTGGGCTCTCTTCTGCCATTGTTGGGATGGGCGTTGGTTGTCCGATGGCGTGTGCCGTACGTCTTTCTATGGCGCTTCTTTGCCGGCTTCTGCCTCGTTGCAAACGGCGTCTATCTGCTCTGCGGTTCGTTTGCCGCCGAGACCGATCCCGGAGATTTGATGCGGCTCGGGGTGCCTCAGAGCGTGCTGATTTCCGTCGGCCTAGTCGGGACAACATGTGGTTTTTGGCTGTGGCATCGCCAAGGACGTTATTTTGGTTTGGGTGCTTCGGGCGAAGAAGTGAAGACTGGGACCGTCGTGGTATCGGTTCTCTTGCTGGCAGCGATTGTGATAGGAGAGCTCATCTGCGGTAATAGATAGAACTTACCGCACATCCCGGATGGAGTAGTTTCCGAAAATCAACAACGTCGGCAGGAACGGAAACGACCGGGCTGACAGAACGATTCGACGTGTGATAATCTGGATGTATGGAGCCACGGAGCTACGCAATCATCGGGACGGGCGCGCTGGGCGGGTTCTACGGGGCCCGGTTGCAGCGGGCCGGTTGCGATGTGCAT
The DNA here is from genome assembly GCA_964487175.1 of uncultured Verrucomicrobiota bacterium. Taxonomy (GTDB): domain Bacteria; phylum Verrucomicrobiota; class Verrucomicrobiia; order Palsa-1439; family Palsa-1439; genus CAWFPN01. The sequence goes on from CAZAQZ010000145.1 coordinate 5,531, forward strand.
TTCCTGTTGCACAGCGATTACGAGTACGTCAAGCAGCACGGGTTGATCTGCGAATCCAAGGACGGCAATTTCACCCTGCCCCACGTCAACGCTTATCGCGACGCGCGCGATATGCCGCGCTGCGATGTGGTGTGCGTGACATTGAAGACGACGCAGAATCATCTGCTCCCCAGCATGCTGCCCCCCATCATGAAGGACGATGGCGTCGTGGTCGTGATGCAGAACGGTCTCGGCGTCGAGGATGAGATTGCGAAAACTGTCGGACCGCAACGCGTCATGGGCGGTCTCTGCTTCATTTGTTCTTACAAGGTCGGCCCGGGTCACATCCAGCATCTCGATTACGGCCTGGTCGCGCTCGGCGAATTCTCAACACGCGGCGTCAGCGACCGGATGCGCGCCATCGGCGATGATTTCCAGCGCGCGGGAATCCCGATTCAACTGGCCGAACACCTGGCTGCCGTCCGCTGGCAGAAACTGGTGTGGAACATTCCCTACAATGGGTTGTCCGTCGTTCTCAACGCGAATACCGACGCGTTGATGGCGGACCCGCACACGCGGGCGTTGATCGAACAACTCATGCACGAGGTCGTGGCCGACGGCCGCGCTTGTGGCGCCGATCCAGGCGGGGAAATCGTCGCCAAAATGCTCGCCAACACGGAGAAGATGGCGCCGTATCGCACCAGCATGAAAATCGATTTCGACGAGCATCGGCCCATGGAAGTGGAGACGATGTTTGGCAACCCGTTGCGCGCCGCGCAGCGAGCCGGGGAGAAAACGCCGTTGATCGGGATGTTGTACGCGGAGTTGAAGTTTCTCGACGGGATCAATCAGCGCTCTGCCAGCGCTTAACCAGCTTGTGCTCGATGCCGAGATGGTCGAGCACCCGTGCCGTGACGGTGTCCACCAATTCAATGATCGTCTTCGGCTTGTTGTAGAAGGAAGGACTCGCCGGGATGATGATCGCGCCCGCTTCCGTCAGCGTGGCCATGTTGCGCAGGTGGATTAAATTGTAGGGCGCCTCGCGCGGCACGAAAATCAGCTTCCGCCGCTCCTTCAAGAACACGTCCGCCGCGCGCGCCGTCGTGCTGTCGGACACGCCGTGCGCGATTCGTCCGATCGTGCCCATTGAGGCAGGAATGACTACCATCGCGTCGTACTTCGCCGAGCCACTCACGAACGGCACAAACATCGAATCGTTCTCGTCATATTGCACAACGTGCGGGGAGATTTTCAGTTCGCCCTTCGGCAATTCGATTTGCGCCACCTCCCGGGCGTGCTTCGTGGTGATCAGCGCGACGTGATGCTTCTTCGCGTCAAGATTGTCGAGCAACCGTTGCGTGTAAATCGCGCCGCTCGCGCCGGTCATTGCGACGACGATCTTCATAACAGTTCCACCGCCTCCGCCGCCGCGCGCAACGTCGCATCGATGTCCGCCTCCGTGTGCGCCTGCGACATGAAACCGACCTCGAACTGCGACGGCGCAAAATACACGCCGCGTTCCAGCATCGCGTGAAACCAGCGGGCGTAGCGTTTCGTG
>CAZAQZ010000146.1:0-7019 GCA_964487175.1 uncultured Verrucomicrobiota bacterium
CCCGAAGCACCCTGATCTCGTTCGGCGCGGGTGCGCTGATCCCTACTGTTCAATCGCTGGCTTTCTTTGTTGAGATCGGCCCCCTGGTCGCCGCTCTGCTGCTCGCCGGCCGCGCCGGATCTGGGATTGGAGCGGTGCTGGCCAATATGCGGGCCACTGAACAGATTGACGGCATCGAATCGCTCTCGATCGATTCGTTCAAGTTTCTTGTCGTGCCACGTGTTGTCGCCTGCGTAGTCGCGCTCCCCATCCTCACGCTGTTCATGGACTTCTCCGGGCTGATGGGTGGATTCCTGTCTGAAGCCGTGGCGTCGAAGATCTCGCTTCACCTTTATCTCACCCATGCATTCAGCGATCTTGAGTGGTCGAACTTTATCCCGCCGGTCCTGAAGACGGCGGTCTTCGGATTCATCATTGGAACCGTCTCATCTTTCTTTGGCTACACCACAAACGAAGGTGCGCAAGGCGTTGGCAAAGCCGCTACCAATAGCGTCGTTGCGTCTTCTTTGCTGATCATTCTGGCGGACGTCATCCTCATCAAATGCATCTTCTTCCTATTTCCGGAGCACGCCCTATGACACACAGCGATCATGCAGCAGTTGTCTTTGACCAGGTCTCGAAGTCGTTTGGCACAAAGCAAGTTCTGCGCGACGTGTCCTTCGAAGTGCCGACAGGGACAGCACTTTGCGTTCTGGGGCGAAGTGGCACCGGCAAGAGCGTGACACTCAAGCTCATCGTCTCGCTGTTGAAGCCGAACAACGGCGAGATATGGATCGACGGGGAAGAGATTACGCGCCTGAAGGAACATGAGCTGTCCCGCGTTCGCCGGAAACTCGGTTTTCTCTTTCAAGATGCTGCTCTCTTCGATTCGCTGACGCTCTATGAAAATCTCGCGTTGCCCTTGCTGCGGCTGACAACCAAATCGCAGGAAGAGATCGACTCGGCTGTCGATAGGGTCTTGGTCCAGGTTGGCCTTGGAGAAGACGGAAAGAAGATGCCTTCGGAACTCTCCGGAGGCATGCGGAAGCGGGCTGGACTCGCGCGCGCCCTCGTTCTGGAACCAAAAATTCTGTTAGCAGATGAGCCGAGTAGCGGTCTGGACCGTATTACTGCGTCCGAGATCGATGAGTTGCTGCTCAAGCAGAAAGCCGAACATCGGACCACTCTGATCGTCGTTACGCACGATGTGCACGGCGCCAGACGCATCGGAGATCAGTTCGCAGTCTTCGATAAGGGCGATCTGGTCGCCTTTGGAACTGCCGAGGATGTTGAACGCGGCCATAACGAGACAGCCCGCAAGCTTATTTCGGAGCGAATAGATCATGACAAATAGGAACTGGGTCGTTGGAGTCTTCGTCGTCGCCGGACTTGTACTCTTTACCGTCGGGATCTATATGGTGGGCGACCGCCATCAAGCGTTCGCCAAACACTTGGAGTACTATGCGGAATTCAAAGATCTTGCCGGGCTGTCGCAGGGTGCCAAGGTGCGTGTCGGCGGTATGGATGCCGGCGAAGTGGTCGCCATCGCTGTGCCGGGCGTCCCTGCAATGCGCTTTCGCGTCAAGCTACAAATCGACGAAAAAATGCGTGCACTGGTGCGAGCGGATTCCGTCGCCACCATTGAGACCGAAGGGATCGTCGGCGAGACATTTGTGTTGGTCCGTCCTGGCACGCCTGGCGCCCCCGCGGCGCCCCAGCTCGCGACGCTCCCGAGCACGGAGCCGCTGAACGTGCTGGACCTTCTCAATCAGGGGTCGAATTTGTTGGTCGAAGCCGACGGGACCTTGAAGGATCTGAAAGAGCTGACAAACAATCTCAATGGAATGAACGGCAAAATGAACGTCGCACTGGACGCAGCCACCACGACACTGTTCAATGTCAATGACGTTGTCGTTGGGCTGAAACAGGGACACGGAACCGCTGGCATGCTTCTTCGTGATGAGGTGGTTGCGGAGAACATTCGACAGGCAATCGTCCAGACAAAGGAGGCAACAGCAAATTTGAACCACGTCTCCACGCAGGCAGATTCGCTGATATCGGACCTCCAGTCTCGGCAACTTCCGCAGCAGATCGATGACACGATGCATTCCATGAAAAGCGCAGCGGCAAATATTGATGACAGCACACAGCAGATACGCCACACAATTGCAGAAGTCTCTGAAGAAGATGAACAAGGCATGAGCGCCGGAGCGAATATTCGCGAGTCGCTGTCAAACACGAATACCGCAACCGCTAACCTAGCAGCTGAAACAGAAGCGTTGAAGCACAATTTTCTTATTCGAAGTTTTTTCCGTCGGCGCGGCTTCTACGATTTGGCTCACCTGACTCCAGACAAATATCGCAAGGATAAGCTCTTTATCAATTCAGAAAATAATCGGGTGTGGTTATCTGCATCAGACGTTTTTGAGAAGACTTCCGACGGGAAAGAGGTCATTTCCAGCGCCGGCCGGCAACTCTTGAGTATCTGGCTGGCGGGAAGCGGGGATGCCGCTCTTGGACAGCCAATCGTGGTCGAAGGATACTCCAACGTCACCGATGTAGCTGACCAACTGTCGTCTTCCCGACATCGCGCGATCCTCGTGCGGCAGTATCTATACACTCATTTTCAGATCGATGAGACAAACGTCGGGGCGGTATCCATGAGGAATTCTCCACCACAGGGAGTTGGCCATCCTGTTTGGGACGGGATTTGTCTCGTGATTGTGCGGCAGCATCCTTAGTGGCTGACGTGAGCTCGTGCTTATGGAAAACCCTTGTGCCCGGCGCCATGTACCGTCAAGAAGTGCATGGGTAGGCGAGGAACTGCCTCCAGCTTGTGACGTAATTGCAGGATGTGATTATCGATGGTGCGCGAGGATGGGAACATTCATAACCCCACACTTTATTGCTCATCTCGTGAAATTACTCATCCTGAATTTCGGACCATATAAATCAAAACCTAGAATTCCTTCGATTTCAATCGCATCGGCTTACCACCGCGACATACTTCCGTGTCCGCTATATTAATCGTGACATCACCAAGCACGAAATCGCGGGCGGAACTAGGTCTCTTGGCCCATTCGGTGACCGTGTCGAATGGTAAGGGAGCCCTGTGATGCCCAAGAGACTATTCAGGGCCTGGAGAGCCGGGTTCTCCTTGGAAGATCCTGTGCCTTGAGGAGTCGGCGGAACCATGGCAACGACAGCACGAAGCAGGATAGTTTACGCAATTCTTTTGTGATCAGAGACTCTTCCCGCCTATTTGGGTTCACTTCGGATTGCGCTTAGTCCACAACGGTAGAGAACACACAAGACGCCGTGACCATCGCCGTCCGTCGGGGTTCCTGCAGATCTGATCCAATGTCGAGAACTGTAGAAATCTGCAGGACGATGGCTGGAGTTTTTGATGTGCCCCGAACAGCTGGCAAATCAATATTGTAGGAGAGGGAGCAGGTGAACTCACCGGATTGCCCGGTGGCTCTTGCAGTTGAATTCGGATGAGGGACATGGTCAGTACCTTGACGGCACATCGAAATCTGACGATGGCGCACTTCATTTCGGTGAGCGCCAAGGCAGCTCTTGGGATTTTCTTGTTGATGACTCCGGCTGGTTGCCGACAGCCCGCACGGAATCCAGTGACGTTGATTTATTTCCGCCCTGGCTGGAGACAGCTAGACCCAACGTGGGAAATTGTGTCGCGGCAATTTACACGGGAAACAGGCGTTCAGATCAGGGATCTTCCGACGCCAGAGAGCACGCTCGACCAACTGAATCTCTCGCGCAAGCTCCTGCAGGAAAATAGCTCAGGTCCAGATGTTCTAGGAGTCGATTTGATCTGGTCTGGGGCTCTTGGAGAAGACCTCATCGACCTGCATCACTACTTAGCAACAGAAATGTCTTCTCTGGAACCGCAGCTGGTGTCCAGCTACACAGTGGATAGCGAAGTTGTTGCCGTTCCATATCGGGTTCAGGTGGGGGTTTTGGAGTATCGGACTGACCTTCTCCGCGAATACGGTTATAGCCATCCCCCAAAGACCTGGGACGAGCTTGAGAATATGGCCGCCCGGATCCAGTCTGGTGAACGCGCCAAAGGCAAGAAGGATTTCTGGGGCTACGTCTGGCAGGGAGCTGCCACGGAAGCTTTGACGTGCAATGCTCTGGAATGGCAGGCCGCCGAAGGGGGAGGCCGAATCATCGAGGCGGATCGAACGATCAGTGTCAATAATCCGGCAACGATTCGTGCGTGGAGACGGGCCAAGCGCTGGATTGGCTGGATATCGCCACCCAGCGTTCTGGCATACAGGGAAATGGATTCAATGAGCGTCTTCGACTCGGGAGGAGCAGCATTCGTCCGTGTCTGGGGGCGAACAGCAATTACTCCTAGCAGTCAAAATCGCATCCTTCAGTGGCGAACCTCAATGGACGCCGGAAGGACTGGATATACAAGCATTCCGGGTGGACCGGGTGGATGGGCCGGAACACTGGGAGGCGCAGGCCTGGCGGTTTCTCGGCACTCGGCTCACCCTCAAGAGGCCATTGAATTCGTCCGGTTTCTGATTCGAGCTGGGATCCGCCTGAGCGACCAGGGTCAAGTGGCTAGCGGGTCTGCTCAGCCGGAATTCTACAATCTGCCATCGATCTCAGATACGGACGACGGTACTCGAAAATCAAGTCAACTCAGGAGCATGTTAGTTAGTCGGCCTTCGAATCAGGCGGGAAGCAAGTATGAGCAAGTTACGAGAGCTTACATTGGAGCCGTACATTCTGTACTCACAGGACAGAGAGACGCTCCACAAGCTGCTGACGAACTGGAAAAGCGACTGATCGAAATAACGGGATTCCATTCCGGCCCTCCCAAGAACGCGGACTAGATCGCGTCCGGCCACCGACCAATGCTGTGTGATCCGATAAGCCCTATCGTTAGGCAGCGAAAGCGCGGTCGGTGAATATTCAACGGGGTTCACATGAGGTCATCAGGCGTCAACCACTTCAGCGTCGGCCCGCGATTGAAGATCATTTTCGTTCTTTTGATCGCCCTGATATTGGGCGGAAACGGCCTCCTTGTTTGGCAATTTCACATTGCGCGGCTCGAAAACAATAGTCTCTCCGGCTTGAGTCAGCAGTTGGTTGCGGTTTTGCGGCTTCAGCAAGATCTCTTGTCATTTCATCAGCGGCTGGACGAACTCGCGCGCTCCAAGGACGGAGACCGCCTCGTAACCGAGGCCGAGCCGTTGCGCAGAAATCTAGTTGAACGGACTGAACTAACAAGAGACGTCCTTTCTCATTTGTCGTCCGAAGCCCTGGTAGATCCAGCGTTTCTGCCAACTCTCGAGTCGATAGAGGTCACTCTGCCGTCACAGCTCGAAGCAATTACCGACCTAGCCACTTCAGGAGACTGGGAAACCGTTAACCTTCGGCTGGACAACGAACTGAAGCCAGTTGAAACTCTGACCTCGAGCCTTGTCGAAAACATTGACCGAGAGCTCAATAAGGAACTGCCAAAAGCCGACGCGAATACGAAAAAGGTGCAGGACAGGATCCTCGTTCTCGTGCCTATAACAGCGATCGCCACGTTTTTCGTAGCCGCGCTCTTTGGTTGGTCAATCGCTCGGCAGATGATTGAACTTCGCTTCGATGAGCGATTGGCAGAGCGCACTCGTTTGGCGCGAGATCTCCATGACACTTTTATTCAGACCATTCAAGGCAGCAAATTGGTTGCCGACGACGCCCTCGATGCGTCGGACGACCCCGCGCGAATGCGGCGAGCCATGGTTCAGCTGTCTGGCTGGCTAGGGCAGGCGATGCAAGAAGGAAGAGCGGCCTTGGATTCTCTGCGTACTTCCACGACGGAGGCTAACGATCTGGCTCAGGGCCTTCAGCGGGCCACAAAGGAAGGCCTTGTCCCTGGCTCAATGGGAGTTGGATTTTCAGTGATCGGCGTTCCCAAGGAAATGCATCCTATCGTTCGTGACGAAGTCTTTCAGATCGGGAATGAAGCGATTCGAAACGCTTCGGTTCACTCGAAGGCCACGCGATTGGATGTCGAACTCAATTACGGGCAAGATCTCATCCTTCGCGTGATCGACAACGGCATTGGCATTGACTCTGCAATCACGCAATGCGGGAAAGAGGGTCATTTTGGGCTCCAAGGAATGCAGGAGCGGGCTGCTCGGATTGGAGGCAAGCTCTCAATTCTTACCTCTGCGAAATCCGGAACCGAGATCCGACTTACAGTCTCGGGAGGAGTGATCTTTCGCAAGTGATGGTTTCCCGTGCCAAGCACGCCACCGAAAGGGCGAAAGCGGGAATGGTGAAATTCACGACATTACGGCTTGTGAACACTACACGCCATGCTTCCCTCCGTGCGCGTGAAGTGGATTGGAACTGGAGATTTGCGCGGGATTGTCCCAAGGGGAATGGTAAAGGGAATCGTAATCGTGAATAAAGTTCCACTCCCTCTTCTCCCATCGATGTAGATATCCCCACCATGATCCTCCACAATCTTCTTCACTATCGTCAGGCCCAGCCCGCTGCCTTCCGCCTTTCCGTAGCTCACAAATGGTTGAAAAACAGAATCCTGTATCTCTGGGGGGATACCGGGGCCGTTATCCCAGACGTCAATTTGCAAGAAGGCTTGATTTCCGGTCGTGGTTATGACGATCAGCCCCGAGTCCGGAGATACTGCCTCACAAGCATTTTGGACGAGGTTGGTGATCACCCGCTCGAGGCGGTTAGAGTCAAACCAGCCCACCGCCAAGCCCCGATGATGATGCTGGATTGTGATGCGTTGGAACTCCTGTCTCACTCTTGTCATGCGGATCGCGTGTTCAACTGTGTCAACGATGTTTCGGACTGCGGGCTGAAAGGTGTCACGATCCTTGGAGTACTCAAACAATGAGGTGACAAGTGCATTCATCCGCTCGATGGACCAACGGATCTGCTGGTAAAACTCGTTCCTTTCTGTCTCGCTGATATCTGACTGGGTGAGAAATTCAGCATTCGCCAGGATGGCGGTCAAAGGAAGACGAAGATCGTGGCAA
>CAZAQZ010000147.1:0-6987 GCA_964487175.1 uncultured Verrucomicrobiota bacterium
TTGTGCAGGGTGTGCCGAGCCATTTTGCTCCCTTTGCCTGGTAGTGATTGAAGCCAAGAGATACTGCGGCGTGTGCGCGGCGACAGCGATGAAGGTGCAACCTCTAGATGATAGGGTGATGATTGTTCACGACCGCAGATTTTATTTGCAGGAAGTATGGCGTACGTTCCGGAAATGTATACAGATTTTGATTCTCATTCCCGCCGGAGTCGGCTTGGTGGCTGAATTGTTGTATCTGGTTTGCCCCGTTTGCGGGATCCTTCTACTTTTTCCGGTGTTGGTTTACTTCATACCAGTCGGCATGCTCTTTGGTCGACCTCACTTCTACGAAGACACCCATGAGCCCACTGACGTCATGGCTGGAGCGTATGTCCTTGGCTTTTACCTCTGCATATCAGTCCTCATTACTTTGATTCGAATATGTGTGCTTCGCATAAAAGATCATAGCTAACAAATCGGGGCCGCCACCGCGGAATGGCCGACGGCCACACCCCCGCAGCATAGGTTCCCCACCTCGTCATACGGATGCCACACGGCCTTGAGTAACGAGCCGCCACGGCTTCCAATGCGCGACCGTCTCTCGGTGGTACCCAAGTATTGACACATCTGCCCGTTCGGCTGGCTGTAGGCACGGGACGCTGGGTGAGGTCACACCGGGCTACAGTTTACAGACAACGGCCAACAGCAATGAGGTTGTGGGGTTAAGGTTACCCAGAGACAGAAAGTGAGATGTTCATCCGGGGCGATTCGGGGGCTCAGCCACGGGGCGGCATGTCGACGGGTCTACCGCTCTTGGAGATGGCTTCGGTTGCCTGTTCCATCGCTTTGTCAAAGGCGACTCGAGCATTGCTGCCGTAGCTGGCGAGGAATCCCTGGCGAAATTCGTCACGAGCATCCGGCGATGATGTGACGATGTACGTTTTCATATACTGGATGAACTGGTCCCATGTCACGATGTCGCGGCGCAGATCCTGCGCCCATTCACTGCCGTATTGGCGGTAGATGGAAACAGGCCGGGCGGGTGGGTAGACCGTGGCGGGTACGGCAGGAGGTTCGCTGTCGTCATAAGTCACAACGGGCGGATCGGTATCGTAGCCATTCTGGTCGTAAAAGGCATTCTGATCGTAGAAGCCATTGTCCCAGTAGGGGTTAAACTCATACCCCCACAACGGATAAGCCCAGAAGAATGGGTAAAATGGCGACCCAAAGAAGAATCGATTGTGATCACGTCCATGGAACCGATCTTGGTCACGATTTCCGCCATCCCAGTAACTGAACTTGTATCTGCCGGCATTGACCGCGCTGGTGACGGGAGCCTGTCGCCCGCCGCCCGATTCGGTGTAACTGGTCACACTGCCGTCGCGGGCCCGGTTAAAGACGATCACATGGGCATTCAGCGAAGAGGGGGAAACGACCGATGAACGCGGCATCATCCCGTAACCATATCCAGATGAGAAACTTGCGCGGGAGCGGAAACTGGAACCAAACGACATGGAGCCTCGACTCGAGCCTGAGTATCTCCCGGCCGACTCGAAATTCCTGCCGCCCCCCCCGCCATTTCCGTGGTATCCGCCTGACCATCCCCCATAGGATGGCATTGCCTCGGAAGGACCTGCACTCGCCAACCACACTGCCACGAGCACCAGTAAAGTCATGTATCGCGGTATTGTCATATCACACCGCCTTCCATCTGTTTAGACGCGCCAGCCGGTGTTTTGGTTCATTATTTCGGCAGCGATTTCAGGATGCCAATGGGCTGAATTTAAAGGGGAAGACTGCCTGTTTGACGCCTTTGGGGGGGTGTCGCGGAGACGACTCTGCGACGGCTCGCTCCGCTTCGGCATTCGGCCTATCAGCGAATTCATGTTGACAAAAGCATATGCAAATAGCATACTTTTTATGACGTAAATGAATGTGTTGTGCATAAGAGTGCGAGTTGATTGCCATGTGCCGGATTCCGGAAACGGCACGACTCGACGGCGGGCCGTCCCCCGGAAATGTAGCCTAATGTAACCTAGTGTAAGCTAATGTAACCTAGTGAAGGTAAAAAAATTTTTGCGCGAACGAAAAACGGTGACAACTTGTCAGCCAACCGGCAAATCTTGCCGGGTTTGGCCCCGTTTCCCGGCGCTGGGCGGGTTCGTTCGCCGGGGTTGGCTTCAACGGTCGTCTTGTCGTACAATCGGCCGAAATGAAAGAGGGACTATGAGAAAATCTCGGCTCGGGCTGATTCTGTTTCTGGCAACATTCGTGTTGTTCGCGCCATCGGTGTTTGCGGAGTTCAAGGTCGGGCTGGTGTTGGATCGCGGCGGTCGGGACGACAAATCATTTAATGCGTCGGCGTATGAAGGGGCCGCCCTGGCAAAGAAGCAGCTCGGCATTACGCTGAAATATGTCGAAGCCAACGACGACAACGCCTTCGAGCCGCTGTTGCGCTCCTTTGCCCAAAAGGATTACGACCTGATCATTGGGGTCGGGTTCGCGCAGAAGGAAGCGATCACAAAAATCGCCGCGCAGTTTCCCCAGAAACATTTCGCGCTCGTGGACTCGGAAGTGGACGAGCCCAATGTTCGCTCGCTGATGTTCGAGGAGCATGAAGGGTCCTACGTTATTGGCGCCATCGCCGCGATGGTCAACAAGACGGGGACCATCGGTTTTGTAGGCGGGATGGATGTGCCGCTCATTCGCCGGTTCGAGATGGGGTATGAGGCCGGTGCGAAAAAGATTAATCCGCAGATTAAGGTGTTGGCCAATTTCTGCGGTGTCACCAGCGAGGCGTGGAACAATCCGCCCAAGGGAAAGGAACTGGCTCTGGCCCAGTATGAAGGCGGAGCGGACATTATCTTTGCGGCGGCGGGTGCTTCGGGCTTTGGCGTGTTCGACGCCGCGGAGGAAAAAAAGAAGCTGGCCATCGGCGTCGATTCAAACCAGGACTGGACCAAGCCCGGATTGATCCTCACCAGCATGCTCAAGCGGGTTGACCTCGCCGTCCTCGCGACGATCGAGGAGGCGAAGGACGGCAAGTTCACCGGCGGCCTCAAACGCTTCGGGCTCGCTGACAAGGGCGTTGATTATTCCGTCGATCAATACAATGAAAAGATCCTCACTGAATCCGTTCGCGCCCGGGCTGACGCCCTCAAGGCCGACATCATCGCCGGCAAAATCGTCGTCCCCGATTATTACAAGCTCAAGTAATCACCAGGCTCGCGGGGATTGACTCTCTGCGGTCAAATTCGCACACTGCCCCCATGGCGGCGGAAAAAAAACCGGCAGCGGTTGAATTGCGCGGGATCACCAAGCGATTCGGCGGCGTGCACGCCAATGACGGTGTGAATCTCCGGATCGAAGCCGGCACGATCCACGGCGTGATCGGTGAGAACGGCGCCGGCAAATCCACCGCGATGAAAATCCTGTACGGCATCTACCCGCCGGATGAAGGCGAGATCTTCATTGATGGAAAACAGCGCGTGTGGTCCTCGCCTTCGGACGCCATTGCCGCCGGTATCGGAATGGTTCACCAGCATTTCATGCTCGCGGGACCCTACTCCGCCCTGGACAACATTGTGCTCGGAGCCGAACCTCGGAAAGGCCTGATGGTCGATCGCAAGACGGCACGAGCGCGCCTCGATGCGTTGGCCCGCCAATACGGGTTGCCGGTCGATTGGGACCGACCGGTCGAGCAGCTTCCCGTGGGCATCCAGCAGCGAATCGAAATCCTCAAGCTGCTCTATCGCGATGCGAAGATTCTCATTTTGGACGAGCCAACGGCGGTGCTGACTCCGCAGGAGACCAATGCCCTGTTCGGCAACCTGCAAAAACTTCGCGATGAAGGCAAGACAGTCCTTCTCATCACGCACAAACTCAAGGAAGTGATGGGATTCACGGATCGCGTCACTGTGTTTCGCGCCGGCAAGGTGACGGGAGAAGTCCAGACTTCGCAGACCAGTCCACAGGAACTCGCCAACCTGATGGTGGGTCGAAAAGTGATCCTGAGCATCGAAGTCTCCCCGGCTCATCCCCACGCCGAGCTGGCGATGGAAGTGGCTGCCTTGAGCCTTCAGAGCAGCGTGGAGGGAAGTCGTCACAAGCTGTCCGACGTGAGTTTCTCCGTGAATCGCGGCGAGATCGTCGGGATTGCCGGGGTTGAAGGCAATGGCCAGTCTGAATTGCTCCAGGCGGTCCTTCATCCGGATGACCCGGCGAGCCGCACGTCCGGAACCGTGAAATTTCTTGGCGAAGACGTGACGCATTGGCTCGCTTCGGAGATCCGGGAATTGGGTGTTGGCGTGATCCCGGAAGATCGCCAACTCGAAGGGTTGTTGCTGGAGCGGCCCGTCACGGAAAATTTCCTTTTGGGGTTGCAGCGAAATATGGAGTTCAGTCGCGCAGGTCTGCTGTGCTTGAACCATCTTGAGTCAACAGCCGCACAGGCCGAGGAAGAATACGATGTTCGCCCGAGGGACTTGACGATCCCGGCCGGAAAACTTTCCGGAGGAAACCAGCAGAAGTTGATTGTGGCGCGCGAGTTTCAGAGGAGACCCCAGATGTTGATTGCCGCACAACCGACACGCGGGCTGGACGTGGGCGCGATTGAGTTCATTCACTCCCGGATCGTGCGCGCGCGCGACGAAGGAGCCGGCGTGCTGCTTGTGTCATTCGAGCTGGATGAAATCCTCGCGCTGTCGGACCGCATTCTGGTGATGTACGAAGGACGCATCGCAGGCGAATTCCAACGCGGCCAGGCTTCGGAGCGCGAGCTCGGCTTGAAGATGGGCGGTTCATGAAAAGGAAACTCCTTCAACCGATCCTAGCGGTGGCGCTGGGGCTTGCGGTGGGATTAGCCATCACCTGGATTGCAGGTGAAAACCCATGGCACGTCCTCCAAATCCTCACGAAGAGCGCGTTCGGGTCGGGCTACGACATCGGGATGACCTTGTTTTACACGACGCCCCTGATCTTCACCGGCCTCGCCGTCGCGGTTCCTTTTCAAGCGGGGCTATTCAATATCGGCGCTGAGGGACAGCTCACTCTTGGCGCGCTCGCCGCTGCAGCCTTGGGCGCGCTCTTGCCCGGAATCCCGTCGCCACTGGCTCCCCTGCTTGCTTGTCTGGCTGCGTTTCTTGCCGGGTCAGTGTGGGGCGCCATCCCCGGATGGCTGCGCGCGCGACGCGGCAGCCACGAGGTGATCAACACCATTATGCTGAATTTTGTCGCTGCCGGCATTGCCAGCTACGTCACTTTGTACTTGTTGAAGAATCCCGACTCGCAGAACCCGGAGACAAGACCGATTGGCGCGGGATATTTGCTCCATCAATTTGCCGTGTTCGGTGGCGCGCCGGTGAGCGCAGCGCTTCCCCTGGCAATCCTGGTCGCATTCCTCGTGTGGATTCTGCTTCGGCGGACAGTGATCGGTTATGAGATGCGCGCGGTTGGGCAAAGTGAATCCGCCGCACGGGCTGCCGGGATCGATTCAGGAAAGATGAGGATCATCGCCATGACTCTTGCAGGCGGGTTGGCGGGGCTGGTGGGTGTGGGAGAGGTGCTGGGGAACGCCGGCAAATTCAGGATGGGGTTCTCGCCGGAATTTGGATTTATCGGCATCGCGGTGGCACTCCTGGGACGAAATCAACCCGCGGGTGTCGTCGCCTCGGCGCTGTTATTTGGCGCCCTGCACAAAGGCACGGCGGATCTGGACCTGGAAACGGAGCACGTGACGCGCGATTTATCGCTGATCCTCCAGGCGCTGGTGATTCTTTCAGTTTCTGCGGAAGGTCTTTGGAGTTGGATGAAAAAGCGGGGTGAACCGTGACAGGCGAACTCATCGCGTCGACGCTGCGGGTTTCGACTCCGCTGATTTTTGCGGCGCTGGGCGGAATGTTCAGCGAACGGTCGGGCGTGATCAATATCGCGCTCGAAGGGATGATGTTGATTGGGTCATTTGCCGCGGCGGTGGGGACGCTGGTCACGCATTCACCGTGGCTCGGTTCGGCATGGGGCATGGGCGGGGGGCTTTTACTCGCTGCGTTTTACGGATTGTTCGTGATTCGATTACGCGCCGACCAGATCGTGGCCGGCACCGCCATCAACATGCTGGCCGTGGGAGCCACGCCATTCCTGTGCAAAATCCTCTACGATGTGACCGGCTCGACTCCTGCGATCCCGATGGGTGAGCGGTTTGAGTCCGCGCCGCTCTATCTGAGTTGGGCGCTCGTGGCAGGGTGCTATCTGTGGGTACGATACACGCCAACAGGGCTTTGGGTGAGTTTTGCCGGTGAACATCCCGAGGCGCTGGACGCGGCGGGCATCAGAGTCAATCGCGTCCGATGGATGGCCGTGCTGGTCAGCGGTGCGTTGGCGGGAATGGGCGGCGCTTCGTTGTCGATCTTCCTGTCGTCCTCTTTTTCTCGAAACATGACCGCGGGCCGTGGGTTCATGGCGCTTGCGGCGCTCATCTTCGGCAAATGGAAACCGCTGCCGACTGCCCTTGCCTGTCTGTTGTTTGGTTTTGCGGATGCCGTGCAGATCCGGCTTCAAGGTGTGAGCCTGTGGGGCGGCCAGCCGATCCCCGTTCAATTCATCCAGATTCTGCCCTACGTGGTGACGATTCTTGTGCTGGCAGGATTTGTCGGTCGTTCGCGCGCGCCCAAGGCTTTGGGCACGCCATTTCAAAAAGGATGACATTCAATGAACAATGGCCCAGTCTTGGAGCGCGATTTTCTGGCGCTCACGTGGGTCGCGTGGCATCCTTACGGTTGGAATTGATGAAGAAGCAATTGATCTCATTTGTCGCCGGAATCATTTTGGGGGGGGCTGCCATTATCCTCTATTTGGTTGCTGCCGGCAAGTTGTGGGCTCCAGCGCCGGAGGAGGTTTCGGTCCAAACCGCAGACACGCACACTCATGTGCCTGATGCTGATTATCCAATGCCCGCGCCGGCACCACCGTCCAACTTCGCGACCAATTCTGCTACCCTGGCCCAGGGAAGCC
>CAZAQZ010000148.1:0-6955 GCA_964487175.1 uncultured Verrucomicrobiota bacterium
TATTAAAGGGCTTGCCGGTGGGTCGAAACAGGACGAAAGCATTTGGCAGGAGTTTCAGGGCAATATGAAGGCGCTCGGGCCGGAGAGCGAGCAGTTGCTTCATGATTTGTTCACGAAAGACGAAGACCGCGAAGTTGATTTCCTTCAGCGCAATGAGGTGCATCTTGTAAGACCACCAACCGGGCCAACTGAGACAAAGGCAACGGTTCGCGTTCGACGAGGACAGCAATTCTTTCGGCAGGCGATCCTCAGCGCTTATGGCATCCGATGTTGCATTACTGGAATCTCCATTCCGCGCCTGCTCATCGCGAGTCATATCAAACCGTGGCGCGATTTCGCAGATGAGCGTGTGAATCCTCGCAATGGCTTATGCCTATCGTGTCTCCACGACGCGGCGTTCGATGCCGGATTGATCACCCTAGATGAAAAACTGTGCGTCGTGTTGAGTAAACAGATCAAGCACTGCTTCCCGCACCCGGCATTGGAGCAGAACTTCGGGTTTTACGAGGGCAAGACCATTCGTCTTCCCGAGAAGCTTGCGGAACCAGACCCAAAGTTTTTGGAGTACCACCGCAACAAAATCTTCAATGATTGAGGGACACGACAGAGATTCTTCGACAAGCTCAGAATGACATCGCGGGGAAACGGCCCGCGCTTAGCAAGCGCGGCTACAACGAAAGATGTCGGCGACCAGAGGAGCAATTTCCAACTCGCGGTTACTGGCCTTTGGGATTGATGCGGATTTGGTAGAGGGAGGTGCGGGCGGCGATGAACAGGGTCTGACGGTCGGGGCCGCCGAATGCGAGGCTGGTGGGGCGTTCGGGGACTTCGATCGTGTCGATCGGTTTGCCCGTCGAATCGTAAACGAAGACCTGGCCGGCGGCGATGTAGACGTTGCCGAGGTTGTCCACGGCCACGCCCGCTTCGCCTTCGTTGGCGAAGAGGCGCGGTCCGGAGAGCGATCCGTCGGGTTCAACGGTAAATGCCCATGTCTTCTGGCCAAATTCGTCCGCTACATAAAACGGGGCGTTGGTGGTTGCCGGGGCCAGTCCATACGCCCGAATCAAATCGATCGTAGAGAACATGGATCGCATCGACCCGGCGTTCTTGAAGTCACGGGTCGCCGGGATGAACACCTTGCCGTCGGGCGAGATGTACTGAAACGCCGCCGGGTTGGTGTTGACGGCGATGAAGTCGTGCGCGTCACGCCAGCGGCTGACGGGCAGAATCGGCGCGAGCCCCGGCCTGGGCTGAGCGGGGTGCGGTTGGAGAACGGTGATGTCATCGCCGTCCTTGTCGGGATTAAACGCATAGACCTGTCCCGTCCGGGTGACGACGAGGAGGTTGCCTGACGGGTCGACGGCAAGCTGGACGGGGTCGAGCGGGCTGTCGCGGAGAAGCGCCAAATCGTGGGTTCCCGGTGACCAGCGGTAGATGCGCTGCCAGCGGGCGTCGACGAAATACACGTTGCCGGACGCGTCGACGGTTGTGCCATCTATATTATTGAATCCTCCGACGAGTTTTTCAACTTTTGCACTGGAAGCCGGATGCGTCTGCGGTGCCGCACCGGAAATTGTCAGCGAGGCGATCTCGCGTGTGCGGATTTCCGCGCCGTGGGTTTGGTCGAAGACGGTGTTATCAAATGCGAATTTGCCGGGACCGTAGACGTGGACATTGCGAAACCGGAGATTGCGCGAGGACTTGATCTTCACCGCGTAGGGAAACGGCGAATAGCTGCCCATCACGCGGTAGAGATAAAGATTGGCGAATGTGATGTTGCTCGAGTTGTCGATGTCCACCGGCAGACAATTCGGGCCTTCGCCGCGTTCCTCTTCGACCTGCAGCGCGTAGATCTGCCAGTTGGATACGTTGCGGAGTTTTACTTCATTGCGGACGTGATGTTCGCTGGACATCGCGTAAATGCGGCCTTCGGTGGTGGTGTCGGAGATGTACAGGCCGGCCTGGGCGACGGTGTTCGGCGTCCAGATGTCCTTGAACGTGCCGCCGCCGCCGTCGGTGATCCAGAGACTCCAATACTGCGAATCCCAGCGGCGTTTCGGGTCGGGGTCGGCGGTGCGATTGCTGTTGTAGACTTGCGCGCGGGTGCCGTCGGGATTGAACATGCCGTGGCCGCCGAGGAAGCGGACGTCGTTCATCAGCGAATCCTTGCCGGCCATCCACTTGGCGGCAACGGCGCGGTCGTTGATGCCTGTGTCAAGGCCGATGCCCGTGACGATGTTCGAGCCGCCTTTCGGGGTTTCCAGAAGCGCTTTCGGAGAACCTATCCCCTGGAACGGCCCGAATCCAAATCGCGCGGCCGCCGGGCCGGGAAACGCCGGGGCGGTTTCCGGGGATGAGGCCCCTGCTCCCAAAAATGCGGGCGTCGAATCCGTCAGCACGATCTGCGTCGCGTATGGATGAAGCCCGATCAACACCGTGTCGGGTTTCAGCGTGATCGTGTCGGAGACGCGATAGCGGCCTGTCGGCAGATAGATCGCGCGATGTTTCTCGATGGCCTTCTTGAAAACCGCTGTGTCGTCGGTTTTCCCGGCGCCCTTGGCGCCCAGCGGGGCGATGTTGACCCATGAATCACGGGGCGGCCGGTCGGGAATCTCGGTTGGACCCGGCGCGGGCATCGCTTTCAATTCGGCTGGTTCGTAAGTGGTCTTGATCTCCGGCACGGCGCCGAGGTCCGCGATGTGCAATCCGTGGGTGAACGTCCTGACCAGGTAGATCGGGCCGGCGCCGGCGACTTGTTTTCCGCTCTCGCGAAAGGAGGCAAGCACCGGCACCTGCTGGCAGGCGACGTTTTCCAGGTTGATCTCTGTGCGCGCATTTTGTTCGTCGCTGATGATCAGGGCCGGACCGGTGATGTCCTCGAATCGCGAGTCCTTGAGCCAAAGTTCTTCGGCGCGGTTCTCGCGGATGGCGATGGCGGTGGGGACGTTTTTGAATTGGTTCCGGATGATGGTGAGTCCGCCCTCTTCGGTTTCGATGGCGGCCTTGCGCTGGCCTTCGAAGGAGGAATCGATCAGGAGAAACGGCCAGCTCGGAGAAGGTTTGTGCATCGTGATGCCGAAGTCGCCGCCGAAGAAATGAAGGTCTTCCGCTTCGTTGCCCATTTCCTCGACGCCCGCCCGGCCGGAACCGATGTGAAAATCCATGTGGCTGAGGTAGGAATGCTGGGCGACGTGGAACCGAACGCCCACCGCGGCGGGATTGCCTTCGCCAATCTCGATATCGATGTTGCTCATGCCAGTGTAGAACGTGCCGGGATTGGCGTCGCGGATCGGCTGCCCATGAGACGGCCGGTCGCTGACAAAGTGGATCATGTATTTGCCGGCGCCTTCCTGATAGCCGGGGGTTTTCACGGCGAGGACGAACACGGGCCGGTGCGCGCCGTAACCAATCAGGCGGATGCCGTTCCACACATGTACCGTCTTGCCGAGGCGGTATTGTCCTTCGGGAATGAATACGATGCCGCGATGGGTGGTTTCCTGGACTTTGTTGATGGCCTGCTGCAAGGCATCGGCGTCATCCGCGACGCCATCGGCGCGCACGTGAAACCGATCGGGCGTGAGATAGACGGCCTTCGGATCATCCAAGCGAAGGGGATAGTAAGAGGTTGCGTATGATCGCATGGCGATCAGTAGAATTGCCAAAAACGATGCGCGTTTCAATCTCTGAGACATCGCGGCTGTCCGCCCCGGTCAAGTGTCCGTTTCCAGAAGCTCAATGTCGACACCCAATTTGTCGCGACCGTCAAAGTAGGCATAACCGCCTCCGGGGAACCGTCCCTGTTGATTGAGCGGCAGGCCACGATCCTCGAGGGCGGATCGTTTCTCGTCGACGGAGTTCACATGGAACGCGATGTGATGCGCGCTCTCGCCGTGTTGCGCGAGGTGCTCGCTCCACGTGCTGGGTTCCCCGACAGGCTCGATCAATTCAACCGTGATCGGCCCGAGATTGAACAGGACGAGGCGGGCACGCGCATCAGTCGGGCGACCACGATGCTCAATTCTCGTGCTGGATCGTTCCGCTGTCTCAATGAATGGCGGCGGATCACAACCCAGCAGATCCGCCCAGGCGGCCCTGCTTTTGGCAAGGTCGCGCACAACGATCCCAATCTGGCAAATGCTCTTCCCTTCGATGGATTCCATGGTGAGTCTCCAATTCCGCCGTTATGATCAACGAGATTACGCCGGCCAAATCTTGCGTCCACCGCCGGGAGGACAAACTGCATTGATCCGGTGATGTTTCTTTTCCGTGAGCGGGGGTATCTCGCCCGCCTTCACGTTTTCGCCGGCCTGCTCCGGAGTGCGGGCGCCGGGGATCACAACGGTCACGGCCGGGTGATCGATGACGAAGCGCAGCGCAAGCTGGGGAAGCGTGAGTCCGTTGGTGAGCGATTTCAGAACCTCAACCTTGCCCAGGTCTTCGAGAAAAACCCGCCGTTCGTCGGGGTTCTCGTGCCAGTTTCGGCGGAAATCGCCCTCCGGGAATCGGGTCTTCGAATTGAATTTGCCGGTGAGAATGCCCATGGCCAGGGCGCCGCGCACGATAACGCCTATCCGATTTTTCAGGCAGTAGGGAAGAATCTCCGCCTCGGCTGTCCGATTGAGGATGCTGTAATCGATCTGCAACGTGGTGCAGTGACCGTCGGAGTTGAATTCCTTAAGGAAGGCGAAGTCGCTCGTGCTCAGGCCGTAGGCGCGAATTTTTCCGTCGCGACGCAGCCGCTCAAAGCCTTTGATGAAAATGTCTGTGTTGGGCTCACGATAGAAAATGTGGTTTTGGATCAAATCGATGCGGTCGGTCTGCAATCGGCGGAGGCTTTCTTCCACTCCGGCGATCAGTTTGTCCACGCTGTTATACTGCGATCGATTGTTCTGACCATCGTAACCGACCCAGCCGATCTTCGTGGCGACGACGAATTCGTCGCGGCGGCCGCGCATCGCCTTGCCGAGCAACTCCTCGCTGTGACCATTTCCGTACACGTCAGCCGTGTCAAAGAAATTAACGCCCGCTTCCAGCGAAGCGTCGATCGCGCTCAACGCCTTGGCGTCATCCACCGGTCCCCAACCCCCGCCGACGGCCCACAAACCGGTTCCGACGACGGAAATCTCGATGCCGGAATTGCCCAGCAGACGGCTCTCTAACGTATCAACCATGGATTCCTCCGCACCCCTTGTCACATTACATTTTGTTCACGGCTCGCGAATCGGCCACTGCTGACGCCGCCAGTTGTTGCACCCTTCCCAGGTGGGCAACCCGTCGAATCAGTTCAAAGGCCGCCTTCAGGCGGATGTCTCGAGACGAGGCGCCCACCAGCACTTCGAAAGTCCCCGGCTCTGTCACCCAGTCGTGTCTGGCAGGGTCATAAAAGGCCATCGCGCCGTTGTCGAGCGTAAAGGAGATCGTCTGCGTCTCGCCCGGCTTCAGCACGACCCTGCGAAATGCCTTCAGTTCCTTCTCAGGACGCTCAAGGCTGCATTGCGCGTCCCGCACGTAGAGTTGCACCACTTCTGCGCCTTCGCGTGAACCGGTATTGCTCACGTTGAAGCTGACCTGCACTGGCTGATCCGGTACCGCCTCCTTAGGCGACACATTCAAATCGCTGTATCCGAAAGTCGTGTACGAAAGACCGTGACCGAAGGGGAACAGCGGCTCGATGTTGCTCTTGTCGAAATGCCTGTAGCCCACGTAGAGGCCTTCACTATAGTCAACCCCGCCATTCTCGCCGGGATAACGTCCGTACGCCGGTGAATCCTTCCATTCCTTCGGAAACGTGACCGGCAATTTGCCGGACGGGTTTGCGTCGCCGAACAAAATATCCGCAATCGCGTGCCCGCCCTCTTCGCCTGGAAACCAAACGTTGACCACCGCAGAGACCCGGTCGATCCAGCGGTTCATCAGCACCGGCGCGCCTGCATTCAGTATGACCACGGTGTTCTTATTCGTCTCCGCGACGGCCTCGATCAAGTCATCCTGGCCTGCCGGAAGTTCCAACGTAAGCCGATCATGACCTTCCGACTCGATCCCTGCTGAATCCCCAACGAACCACAGCACCACGTCTGCGTGTGCTGCCAATTCAACTGCTTCGTTGACCATGTCGGCGCGGGTCTTTGGGATCTCATTCTCCGGGTCCTCGCCCTCCATCGCGCAGCCGGGCGCGTAGGTGAGCTTGAACCGGGTGCCTGCCCGTTCGCGGATCCCATCCAGCGGGCTGACGGCGTCGGCAGGTCTCACTGCCGCGCTGCCTCCCCCGCCCACTCGTGCAACCCGGGCGTTCGGACCGATCAATGCGATCGATTGAATCTTGCGGGGCACCAGTGGAAGCAACCCGTCCGTGTTCTTCAGCAGTACAATTCCCTGGGTCGCTGACAATCGAGCCATGGCCCGTTGTTCCGGCGTATCCACCGCGCCACCATCTGATTCCTGCCGGTCGAACAATCCCATGCTGAACATCGCGCGCAAGATGCGGCGAACCTTGTCGTCGATCGTTGCTTCCTTCACCTGACCGCTCGTGATCAGCGGCAGCAACAATTGCACTGTCAGGAATTTTTCCCGGGGCATTTCCAGATCCAAACCGGCAGTGGCGGTTTCGAGCGTCGTGTGCACTGCGCTCCAGTCGGAGACAACAAATCCCTTGAAGCCCCACTGATTTTTCAGAATGTCGGTGAGCAGACGAGGATTCTCGGAGCACCACGCGCCGTTGAGTTTGTTGTAGGCGGACATGACTGACCAGACGCCTGCTTCCTGAACGGCTGCTTTGAAGGCGGGAAGATAAATCTCGTACAGGACCCGTTCATCCATCCTGACGTTGATGGTGTTGCGGTCATGCTCCTGGTTGTTCGCCGCGAAATGCTTGACCGTGGCGATGACGCCCTGGCTTTGCACGCCTTTGATGAACGCCACAGCCATTCGTGAAGCCAGATAGGGGTCTTCACTGTAA
>CAZAQZ010000149.1:0-6891 GCA_964487175.1 uncultured Verrucomicrobiota bacterium
TTGATACCGAGCTTCTTGAGTTTCTCCGCGTCGTCGTCGGGAATGATGCCACCCGCGAACACCAATACACCTTTGAGCTTCTCCTTCTTTAGCAAAACCATCACGCGACTGAACTGCGCCATGTGCCCGCCTGAAAGCGAACTGAGTCCGATGGCGTCCGCATCCTCTTGAATCGCCGCCTGCACGATCTGCTCCGGCGTGTTGCGGATGCCCGTGTAAACAACCTCCATCCCCGCGTCGCGCAATCCCATGGCAACGACGAGCGCGCCGCGTTCGTGGCCATCCAGCCCGGCCTTCGCGATCAATACTTTGATCGGTCGCTTCATATCGAATGTGTCGGTCGATATTCTCCAAACGTTCCCCGCAACACCTTGCAAATCTCTCCGACTGTGACGTAGTGGCGGACACAGTCTACAATGACCGGCATCAGATTCTCTGAGCTACCGGCTGCTTTCTTCAATCTCGCAAGATACTTATCCACATTGCCGCGTTTCTTCCTCAATCCTGCCAATTCCTTCCGCCGCCGCGGCTCAAGCTTCGGATCTATCTTCTGCGTTTTCAGCACCAGCTTCTTGTTGCTGACGAATTCATTCACGCCAACGATGATCTTTTCTTTGCGTTCGACGGCCTTCTGGTGCTCGTAGGCGGCGCGGTAGATTTCCTTGTACACATAACCGCCCTCGATGGCCTTGAGCATGCCGCCCATGTTGTCGATCTTATGCAGATACCCGCGCGCCTGCGCTTCGAGTTCATCAGTGAGGCGTTCGATGTATGGGCTGCCGCCGAGCGGATCGGGTTCGGCAATCACGCCCGACTCGTTGGCAATGATCTGCTGGGTGCGCAATGCCAGCAGCGCCGATTCTTCCGTCGGCAATGCGATGGCCTCGTCCTTCGCATTCGTATGCAAACTTTGCGTGCCACCCAGCACAGCCGCCAGCGCTTCCAGCGTCGTCCGGACGACATTGTTATCGGGTTGCTGGGCGGTGAGCGTCGAGCCGGCTGTTTGCGTGTGGAACCGCAGCATCATCGAACGTTCGTTCTTTGCACCGAACCTGTCCCGCATGATGTGCGCCCATAACCGGCGCGCGGCGCGAAACTTGGCGATCTCCTCGAAGAAATTCAGGTGGCAGTTGAAAAAGAACGCAAGCCGCGGCGCAAAGCTGTCCACATCCATGCCGCGATCGATACAGGTCTGTACGTAGGTAATACCATCGGCGAGCGTGAAGGCGATCTCCTGCGCGGCAGTGCACCCCGCCTCACGCATGTGATAGCCGCCGACGCTGATTGTGTTCCAGCCCGGTACTTCCTTTGCGCAAAACTCAACGACGTCGGCAATCAATCTCAGTGATGGATGCGGCGGAAAGATATACGTGCCGCGCGCGATGTACTCCTTGAGAATATCGTTCTGCACCGTGCCAGAAACTTTCGACCATGGCACCCCCTGCTTGTCGGCAACCGCCAGATACAAGGCCAGCAGAATCGAAGCGGTGGCGTTGATGGTCATGGACGTGCTCACCTTGTCGAGCGGGATGCCGTCGAACACCTGTTCCATATCGGCCAGCGATGAGATGGCGACGCCGACCCGGCCGACTTCACCCAACGCCATCGTGTCGTCGCTGTCGTACCCGATTTGCGTCGGCAAATCGAACGCCATCGACAATCCCGTCTGACCTTGCGAGAGAAGATATTTGTACCGCTTGTTTGTCTCGCGCGCCGTGCCGAAGCCCGCGTACTGCCGCATCGTCCAGAGCTTGCCGCGATACATTGACGCGTGGATGCCACGCGTGAATGGGAATTTGCCTGGCTCTTCGCGCGGTTCAGTCATGATATTGGCACAGTTCAATCAGCACGCCGTGTGCGCTCTTGGGATGGACGAAGGCGATGCAGGCGCCGCCAGCGCCGATGCGCGGTTCCTCGTCGATCAACCCGACGTTCGAGCGTTTCAGGCTCTTGAGCCGTTCAGCGATATTGTCGGTTTCGAACGTCATGTGATGCAGTCCTTCGCCGCGCTTATCGATGAACTTCTGCACGGGACTGTCCGGCGTGGTCGGTTCCAGTAATTCAACCATCGTCTCACCCGCTGCCAGGATGGCGACGCGCACTTTCTGGTCGGGGACTTCCTCGGTGCGCAGGTACTTCAAGCCGAGTGTGCCGACCCAAAACTTCTTCGCCTCTTCGATGCTTTTGACGGCAATGCCGACGTGGTCGATGCCTTTGATCATGGCGGCTCCTAAATCACTTTGTTTTTCCTGAAACGCAGGATCTCCTCCGCACTATAGCCCAACTCTTTCAACACATCGTCCGTGTGCTGACCCAGCAACGGCGGCGCGTCCCCGGCTTCGCCCGGTGTGTCCGATAGTTTCACCGGCACACCGGTCATTTTCACAGTGCCCACCTTCGGATGGGGCCGTTCGACAACCATCTCTCGGGCCTGCACCTGCGGATGCGCCAGCGTTTCCGCCACGGAATAAACCGGCCCGCACGGCAGCCCCGTCTTCTCGAACAACCCGATCCATTGATCGGCATCGCGAGCGGCAAACACCTCCTGGAGGATCGGCAGCAGCGCGTCGTGGTTGGCCACACGCTGCGGATTGGTGGCGAACTTCGGATGCGTCTTGAGATCGGCTCGTCCAATCGCGTCGCAGAATTGGAGCCACAATCTGTCGTTGCCGACCGCGAGATTGAAGTAACGGTCGCGCGCCTTGAATGCTTCGTACGGGACGATCGTCGGATGCTGGTTTCCCTTGCGGTGGGGCGATTTGCCGGTGCCGAAATAGATCCCCGCCTGATAGGTGAGCAGCGAAATCTGTCCGTCCAACAGTGACACGTCCACCTTTTGTCCGCGCCCCGTTCGCTGCCGTGCGTAGAGCGCCAGCACGATACCCAGCGTCGCGTATATGCCCGCCGTGATGTCGGCCAGCGATGTGCCGGTCTTGTACGGCGAACCATTCGCGTCGCCCGTCAGGCTCATGATGCCGCTCATGCCTTGCACGACGAGATCGTAACCGGGGCGGTTCGCGTATGGACCCGTGTGACCAAATCCGGTGACGGAGGCGTAGACGATTTTCGGATTCAGCTTCGCGACGGCATCGTAATCGAGTCCGATGCCCGGCAGAAAATCATGCCGGAAATTCTCCAGCAACACATCGGACTGTTTGATCAGTCGCGTCAGAATCTCGCGGCTCTCGGGGGCTTTCAGGTTGAGGGTGAGGGATTTCTTGCCGCGATTGATGCTGAGAAAATAGACGCTTTCGCCATCGAGAAACGGCGGCCCATAAGCACGCGTGTCGTCGCCACCCATTGGATTCTCGATCTTGACGATCTCCGCGCCGAAATCACTTAGCAGCATTGAGCAATAGGGTCCGGCCAGAATACGGGAAAGATCGAGCACGCGGATGCCGTTCAGAGGTTTCACGATGTCAAGGCTAACGTCGCGCGCTTGCCCTCGCAAGCGTTTTCCGATAGAAGCGGGGGGATGAACCGTTGCCTGCTTGCCGCTATGATATGGGTGCTGCCGATGGCCGTGCTGGCCGACGACGTGGAGACAAACGTCTCCGCTGAGGCAGTTGTCGCGCAAACGCTGGCGAGCCGGCCGCTGAAGGATTTTTCGCTGAAGGCGCGGTTGTTCATCACTCAGGACAAGATCGTGCCGGTTGAAATCCTGATCAAAAACACGCGCGAGGAATCGTGCACGATCTACCGGGCCGACAAGACGCAATTCCTTGTGGTTCAAGGCGTGCACGGCGATCCTCATTTGTACTTGCGCGGGTCGGGCGAATTGAAAGGCGCTGCCCGCATGGGCGAACTCCTCGGTTCCCATTTCAGTTACTACGATCTGGCGTTGCCCTTCCTGCATTGGCCGAATCCGAAATATGTGGGCGAGGAGCGCGTCCGCGGACGCGATTGCCATGCGATCGACATGCTGGCAACCAACGAGCCGTATGCGCGCGTGAAAATCTGGATCGATAAGGAGTATGGCGCGTTGCTGCGCGCTGAGGCGTTCGATGAAAACGAGAATCCAGTCAAACGCATTGCCATCACGAGCTTCAGGCGCGTTGGCGCAACGTGGATTCCACGGGGCATCGACATTGCCTTTGTGCCGAAAGCGCAAGCGCTGCCTTCGGAGGAAAAATCGCGCCTTGAAGTGTATGAGGGCAACTACGACGCCCAACTTCCGCAGGAGTGGTTCTCGCCTGATGGATTTGCAGCGGCGCCAAACAGCGCGCCTGCCCGATCACATTGACGGAGACGCGCCCTGCCCGCGCCGGGGAATCCATTGCATCCCGACGCGTTCCCAATTCTTCAATTTCATCTCGAGGTGGCTGACTTCGCCCAGCCCACGGATCTGCTGTTCGATGTGTGAGATGACTCGCTTCACTCCGAGGTCACGCTCGGTAGGATCCTGCTTGCCTTGCGAGGGCCGGTAATCAAACACCTTGAACTCGCCCTCAATATACACCGACGCGCCGATCACCTGGACTTCCAGCTTCTGCGTGTCGGCGTAATTTCGCACCAGGATTCCCTGGACCAGCCGCGTCACTCTGAGTTCTTCGAGCGTCATGATAGAGTCACCCGTTTCCTGGCAGCCCGGCGAACACCGCCAGTGTACCGCTGCAGGAGGCATCCTGACAAGCACGCACTAGACCAAGAATAATTTTCCTTGACGCAGTGATATCTGTATCTATTTGACTTCATTTGTTGATGCGTGGGAAGAGCTGCGGCGAAACCCTAACCGGATGCCCTTGCAACACCGACAGCAACTCTTTGCTGGTCGCGGGTAGAAATGGCGATACCCAATAGGCCACGCGATGAATCTCACGCAACCAGCCGGTCAGTAGATCGCGCAACTGCCCTGTGTCTTGATGCTTTAACCGCTCCCATGGGCGCGTCCGTTCGATCTCCTGGTTCAGGTTGTCTACGATCGACCAAATCAACCGCAATGCAGTGTCCGTTCTGTAGGTGCCGATTGCGTCATGAAATCCCTCCGGCGCTTCCGGTGGGGTTGCCGGGTCAACCCCATCGCAGCCGACCTTCCCGGCCAGAGTGGTCACACGGCACACGAGATTGCCCAGGCCATTGGCAAGATCAGCGTGGTAGAGTTGATGCAATCGCTCCGACGAGAAATCGCCGTCGTCGAATGGAGAGACAGCCTGCAACAGGTAATACCGTAGCGCCTCAGCACCATATGTGTCAATGAACCGACCGGGATCAGCATCGTTGCCGCGCGACTTGCTGATCTTGCGGCCGTGTTCCGTCAGGAAGCCATGCACGACAATCTCGTCGGGTAAGGAAAGCCCCGCCGAGAGCAGCAGCGCCGGCCAAAATAACGCGTGGAATTTCCAGACGTTCTTCCCGATGAAATGGATTTTACGCACATCATCACTCCACCAATCGCGCCAGTGCTCCCCTGATCCGAATCCCGGACCGCATATGTAATTGACCAGCGCATCGATCCACACATAGATCACCTGTGACGAATCCCCCGGCACCGTGATTCCCCAGCCGTCCGACCGGCTGGCGTTCCGCGAGATGCAGATGTCCTGCAAGCCACGGCGCACAAAGGCCAATACCTCGTTCTTGCGCTTGGTTGGGGTGATGTGGATGCGGTCAGATTCGATAAGAAGGTCGATTTGTTCCTGATATGAACGGAGGCGAAAAAAGTAGTTTTCCTCCTCGCAGGCGGAAGGCGGAACGCCGTGATCCGGGCAACAGCCGTCGACGAGATCTTTCTCTGTGAGGAAATCCTCGCACCCGTCGCAATACAATCCCTTGTATCGACCCCGATAAACATCCCCGGCCTGAAGCTGTTGCCAAAGGAGTTCAACCCCGTGCCGGTGTCTGGGTTCGGTGGTGCGAATGAAATCGTCCACCCCAATGTCCAATGACAGGCACAACTCCCGAAATGCCAGCGAGTTTTCGTCCACCCACTGTCGCGTGGGCACGCCATGCTCGCGCGCGGCCAGCACGTTCTTGAACGCATTCTCATCAGTACCTGTCTGCAAGCGCACCTCGCGTCCCCGCAGCCGGTGGTAGCGCGCCAATGCGTCGGCTTGCACGAGTTCGAGCGCAAAACCGAGGTGCGGCCGCGCGTTCACGTACGGAATGGTGGTGGTGATATATACTTTGTTATTCATGGAAATCTCCCGGTTTTAGAAAAAAAGGGCCCAAGGTGATGAACACTCTTGGGCCGGTTGGTATCCGTTGCGAGGATCGATCAACAACGCATGTTGTCAGATCTCGCGACAGACCGGCCCCTCGGCATCATCATTCGAGATACCTTCCGGCAACCGATCTGTGTCAGGTTCGTTAGCACTGTGAGCAATGGCTATCACTTCTTCCATGCTGCGTCAACACCAGCCGGAGACCGCGTCCACCCCTGCGCCGTCACCTTTTTCTTGTCGAAGACTGTGAATGGCCCTAGTACTCTTGCACCATGAACACGTTGTCGTGGGGCATTCTGGGAACGGGGCGGATCGCCGGGGTTTTCGCCAAACAGCTTTCCCAATCCAACACTGGTAAACTCGCCGCCGTCGGTAGCCGGACGCGGGCGAATGCAGAGAAATTCGCCGTTGAATATAATTCCGCGCGCTCCCACGCCAGTTACGATGCGCTGCTCGCTGATCCCGCGGTGCAGGCGGTTTACATCACCACTCCCCATCCGATGCACGCCGAGTGGTCCATCAAAGCTGCTGAAGCCGGCAAACATATCCTCTGCGAAAAACCGCTCGCGCTGAATTACAACGAGGCCAAGGCCGCGATCGACGCCGCGCGCAAGCATGACGTCTTCCTCATGGAAGCGTTCATGTACCGCTGCCATCCGCAAACAGCGCGTTTGGTCGATCTCCTGCGGCAGAAAACCATCGGCGAAGTGCGGGTCATCCATGCGTCATT
>CAZAQZ010000150.1:0-6880 GCA_964487175.1 uncultured Verrucomicrobiota bacterium
TGACTCTGCGCCGGGAATATCGGCCGCAACGTGACTCAGCACGATCCGGCGGTTGATCGGCAGACGGCGCACTTCAAGGGGAACTGAAAGCGTAGTATAAAATCCAAACTCCAGTCATCTCCCTTTTGGAAACCGTCGCCCGGTCGTCTTGCTCTCGAAGAATGGACAAATTCCCGTCCTCCCCATCAAGAAACTTCCGGAGAACCTCTCGTTCCAATGCAGTTAATTCGTTCATGGACGCACCAGAACCTGCGGATTCAAATACTGCACCTCTCAAGATCTCGATTCAAGATTAACTGCATCGCTACCTCATGTAGCCCCCCTCTCGGCGCGGCCGGCATCCCATTCTGAATGTTCTGCCACACGGCAGGGGTTCCGAGTATTCTCCGCAAGGCAATTATTCCAACAAATGGCATTGATTCTCGGCGCCGGGGAAGGAATATTGGGGGCGACGGCATCAGCGGGATGTTCCGGGGACCCGCTGTACGCCAGGCAGGATAAAGAAACAAGAGAGGCATGTCATGAAGATGGTAAAGCTGTGCTGGGGACTCCTTTTATTCGCGATGTTGATTGTTGTCGTGCAACTGGCCGATCCGCCGACGAATTCTCCCGCGGCAAGATTCCAGCGATTGCCGGACGTCGGCCTGAGCACCATGGCGGAAGTCGAATGGGCGGCTGGACGACCCGCATCCGCGTTGCTGCTTCTGGACTACGTCATTGAGAATGATTTGCCCGACAAGGAGCAGGCGGTCCAGGCGCGGCCAAAGATCTTCACGCAGTTGGCTGCCGATAACACGCCGGTCAATCACCTCAACGCAACCGGTTGGGCAGCGGAGTTGGCCGGGGGCAATGCATTCGAGAGCCTCGCCGGCAGCACGGTGGCAGACGCCGTCCTTTACGGTGAAATCGCCGATCTCGCCAAACAGGGCGCGCTGGAGGACAACCAGAGCGAATTCGTCAGTTCGCTGAACAACATCCGAGGCATGAGCGAGGTGTTCCCACCGGCCGAGGGTGCCATCATCCTCGCCAAGGCTGCGCATCGCACCGGCGCAATCAACGAGTTGCTGTCCAACCAACTGCGGCAAATGCTGGTGCTGATGCAGTCCGACCCGAAATCGGCGCTGGCAGTAGAAAAGTTCAAGGACAACTTCATGCCGATGTTCGAATTGGCGCGGCACTGCCGCACCTGGGGCGAATTTCAAACGGTGCTGCAGCAGGCTGACAGCTCCGATCAAATGAAAGTGCTCACCAAAATGGTCGCGATCACCCCGAATGCCGCGGAGCACCTCAGTCAGGTTTTGGCAGTGGCTTCCCGTGACGGACGGCTGGCCGCTTCGGCATGTCTCGATCACGTCATGCATCAGGGGCCGGCGGGGCTGGACTCGCTGTACGCCGCAGTTGTCAAGGGGGAGGCGGGATTGAAATTCGTCGTCGACAATCCCACATTCACACCGCGGAGTCTTGGCTCCATCGGGAAAGCCGGGAACTCAACTTTGGAAGTTCTACAGGAGCGATATCAAGCGCTTCGGTATCGCTACGGCGCGGGTGCCGCGGCACTGAAGTATGTAGTCATCGCGATCCTGTGTGGTCTGCTGATGTTGGTGGTAGTGCCGGGCCGCTACTTGGAAAAACTTGTGGCCCGACCTGGCAGCGCTATTGTTTACGGCCCGATTCACTATCTGATTTCGGCATTGGCCGTGGGAGTGGTGTTTGCCGTGCTGGTTTATTTGATGTCGCTGGCCGTCCGGCCCCCGCCGCCGGCAAGCGCCACGACGACTGCGACGGGAGATGCGGGCGCGCCCGTGGTGGGCGAGCGCGCGGATAGCGCACTGTTGTCGGGCACCGTCGTGCTGTTGTCACTGGCGATTCATGCGTTTGTCTGGTTCTACGTGCGAGGGAAGATTCGGCAGGTGGAAGATGATGAGGGTGCGGAGGCCCCATTGCGCCTGAAACGGCTGGACAACCTCGATATCTTTTTGGATCTACCGCTGTTTACAGGGCTGGCGCTGACGGTGGTGGCGTTTATCCTGATTACATTGGACGCGGGCATGAGCCGGCATTTCGCGTACACCTCCACTGTGGTCGGCATCCTGTCCTCGGTATCGTTGCGGATTCGATACCTCTATCCATTGAAGGAGCGGCTGATCCACGTCAAATAGCCGCGGGACATCATGAAGCCGTCCATTTTAGTTGTGATTCTCGATTTTTTGGTGTGCTCGCTGTTGCTGTTCGTCATCGGCACAGGTGGGAAGCAGACGCGCTTCGCCACGTCGTCGCCCCCGACACCGGCGATGCATGAGGAGTTTTCGTCGACGGCGATGCAGGCGCAACAGGAAGAATGGAACCGCGATTACGAGCAGCAGACATTGCTCAACCAACTCCACGTCCAGGCGACGGAGAACCAGCAACTTCGCTCGCGCCTCACTGAGACGAGCGCCACGCTCGCCGCACGGGAAGCGAATCTGAAGGCCGTCTCAGAGGAAAAAGCGCGGGTCGAACAGGCGAAGTCGCAGACAGAGCAGGCGTTGTCGTCCGTCGAAACGCAACTCACCCGCGTCAACACCGAGCGCCAGAAACTTCAGCAGGAAGGCGAAGCCGCCAAGGAAAGCCTGTCAAAACTCCAAACCGAATTGACCGGGCTGCAAAGCCAGCAGGCGAAGCTCCAACAGGAACGAACAGAACTCGCGCAACACGCCCAGCAGTTGGGTCAGACCGTTGCCAGCCAGCAGGCGACCATCAATACACTCAGCGAGCAGGTGCAGACCTCGCAAGCAAGGACCGAGGCACAGCTCACGGACATCGCACACGGCCAGGAGCAGATGGGTTCCACGCTGCAGCAACTCAACGAATTCACCCACGCGCTGCCCGTTGCCCTCCAGAAGAGCGTTGCCGGCGTCCATGAGGATCAACAAACGATGCAGCAGAACCTCGCCGCTCTGGCGGAGAACATGAAGGACTTGCAGGCGCAACTCGATCCGGAAGAGCAGGCGCGCCTCATGCAGGCCGTCTCCGACGTTGCCAAGGGACAGAAGCAAATTCAAACGCGCCTGGACGATCTCATCAGCAGTGGTCAGACCAATGGACTCGGCCAAAGCCTGAACACAATTGAAGCCGGCCAGGACGCGCTACGCCAGCAAACAGCCAAGCTGGCCGACCAGATCGAGTCAATCAAGGCGCGTGGCCCCGGTCCGTTTAAGGCGGTCAAGGGTGCGCGCATGCAATTGCTGGTCGCCCTCGCCAAACGGGACGAAGGGAGTCTCACAACCATGCGGTTCAGGGCCGCCGCGTATCCGCCGGTCGTCAACGTGGGCGGTCGCACTTTTATTGTGGCCAGCGACCAGACGCTGGGCCTGACATGGTGGGCGTTGACCGATGAGGACACCCGTAACCGGCTTGCCGAACTCAAGTACACCGCCAGACGCTCTGGCGACGTCGGTCCCTCCATTGCGCTGACCACGCCGGCCTGTGTGTTGAGTGCCAATCCGCACGTCGTGAGCATCGAATTGGATCATCCGGTTGAGGGGTTGACCACGATGGAATTGGCCGGCCCGGATGCGGGGCTGCAGACGGACCAGCGCAAGCTCTATGTGTTCAAGAGCACGGCGGCGGGACTGAGTTTCGAGACCGATGCTTCACCTGATTTGGCCGACGGGAATTACCTGGTGATCAAACGTCCGATGCGAGGCGTGGCGGCGTGGTTCGAAAACCCGGCCTATCGCGCCGAAGCAGGGGATTATATCGTGACGGCGGACGGCAAACTGGTGGGGATCATGATCGACCGTGAAAAATGCTTCGTCCTCAACAAGGACAATCTGCAGAC
This sequence comes from uncultured Verrucomicrobiota bacterium, assembly GCA_964487175.1. Taxonomy (GTDB): domain Bacteria; phylum Verrucomicrobiota; class Verrucomicrobiia; order Palsa-1439; family Palsa-1439; genus CAWFPN01. Next base: position 3,821 of record CAZAQZ010000150.1, read on the forward strand.
CTGCGCAATGTCCGTCCCCCTGACAAACAGCCAGCAATTCCAGCACGCCGTCGCCGAATTCCAGCATCTCAAATAGCCCTCATTCACCGAAAAGCATCTTGCCCTCTTTGGCAAGTTTCTTTCCACCGGCGGCAGCAGGTCCTTCTATGGAACCGTTTCCGTTTTTACACCACATTTGCGTGGCATATCTGAAGCGAGTTTTGGGCGGTTGAATCGCTCTGTGCCCCGCCAAAAGACTGGGTTGCCCACCTCTGGATTGAGCGATGGGAAATGAACCCAGAACCCACTGTCATCAGGTTTATCTGACACTTGTTTTCAATCGAGCAGAAGAGTTGGCCTGGCAAATGCGTAAGTCCCTGCTGGCCGCAGTAGGGGAAAGATGTTAAGCGATTCAAAGGGATTTTGCAAAGACGTATGCCGTACGTTCGTATGGAGTGTATTCTGTGTGTTAGCCGCGGTCGTTGCGCCATGCAGTTTCGGACAAACGAACGAACCAATTGTGGCGTTCTCTCAACCCTTTAACATCACCAATTCCCTGATCTGGTTCCAGCCCGGCACCCGCCAGCAAGTATTCCGCGAGTCTGACACGGTCAGCATCCTAACTTCGAACAATCAACCGATCACCATCTTCGACGTGCATGGGAACGTCGTATATCAAGGCGGACCGACAAACCTGCCCTTTTTACGCGGTCACTACTTTGTCGAGACGGATGGCGACCGCAACCAATTTGCCGTTCTTCCCAATGACTATGTGGGGGCGTCATTCCTGGGAACCGATGCTGACAATGGCTGGAATGTTCTTTCCCAGAAGCTCCAGCAGATTCAACCCACCTGGGTCAGAACCGGTGCCGCGCAGTGGGACCTGGTCCAACCCCAGCGTGGTGTCTGGGACTGGTCGCAAATGGACATCATTGTTTCAAGCAATATCAACCGAAGAATCATCGCTGTCGTCGCCTGGATAACCCCCAGTTGGGTACAGGCCAGCGAACTGGTTCAAACCTACACCGAGTTCGTGCAGACGCTGGCCACGCGATACAAGGGCCAGCTGGCCGCCATCGAGATTTGGAATGAGCCCTGGTACAACAAATTCCCCGGTGGCACCAACCTGGATCTAACCGGGTTCATCAATTTGTACCTCCAGTTGCATGCCAGCGGGCGTCAAGCAAGCGAGTCCATAGACCCCAACGTCATGGTCGTCGGGCCCTGCTGGTCGGACTTTCTGCACAACGAATCGTTGGCCATCACAACCAACAGCAGCAATATGGTCCTGTTCGACGCATGGACATGGCACGACTACAATTACGGGAATTATGCCCCGGACCAAAATCATTTTGCCCCAGCGTGGGTTCTTTCCATCAGCAAAGAGAACCTGCAATGGTGGTTTGGCGATGCGGCTGTGCTCAAACCGATGTTTGTCGACGAGATCGGTTTGTACGGCCAGAGTGCACTGGGCTGCCCTTACGTTCCGGGAGACCCGCCGATTGACTGGTACGTCGGCATGTGCCGTGCGATCAAGGTACTCCTTCTGTATCGGGCGGCCGGTGTCAGCTGTCTCATCCCGTCACTGCTGGACTTGGCCAATGAACTGCCCAATCCCAATTCCGAACTGGATGGCTGGGACTATGGCTATCGTGGGCCTCATCCGAAGACCAGCGCGTTTCTAATGGCGAGCTACTGGCTGAACGGGGCCACGCTGGTTGATTTTCGGACTCCCGGTCTGGTGATGTCCTTGTATGCCTGGCAGCGCACGAACAACACCTCCGCTGTCTTCGCCTGGGCGCTTGAAGGCACCGCGGTCCCGCTGTTGAACAACACGCTGCCGACCACGGATATTTATGGACGAAGCCACCCGGTCACGTTTCTGACACAAGAGCCGGTGCTGTTCCAATCGACCACCTTAAGCCCCTCGGCCCTGCTGAGCAATGTCATGGCGGAGTTGCCCAACCTGAATATCCCGCCGGTGTTCTCGACCCTGAACAACCAGGCTGTCCTGCGAGGCCAAAACCTGCAGTTCACCGTCTCGGCCACGGACTCCAACAATAATCCGCTGACCTATTCCGTCTCGCCGCTGCCTGCCGGGGCCTCGCTGGATCCCTTGACGGGCGTTTTTTCGTGGACGCCCGCAACCAACCAGGTAGGCACCTATACCCTGGTCTTTACGGCCAGCGACGATCAGGGAGTGAGCTCCACGACCTCGATGACAATCACCGTGACCGCGTCGCTTTCAGATGGCCTGGCCCACTATTGGAGTTTCAATGAAGGAACAGGCACCACGGCAGCCGACTCCATCGGTGCGAGCACGGGGACGTTGCTTTCCTTCGATTTCAACTCTGTCGACGGATGGGCCCCGGGGATCTCCGGCAGCGGATTGAATTTCAAGGGGATAACAGATTATGTCAATTTGAACAACAATGGTCTGGTTCTGACAAACAACTTCTCCATTTCGGCATGGATCAATCCCCGGGACGCCGTGGATCAAGGAGCGATCATCAACATCCAGCTCAATTATCTGACGAGCGGACTGGCCATTATCGCCATGAACAATGGGATCACCGTGACGGGAACGACCACGGCAGGCAGCAAAGGCCAGTTTTTCTCGCAGGGGGCCATCCAAAATGGTTCCTGGTATCACATTGTCGTCGTGTACAACAATTCGACCGTCACGTTGTACATTAACGGAGTCAACCAGGGCAGTGTCTATTGGGGCGGGGATATTGTCATGAACCCGTCGGTGCCCAGTTCCATTGGCTATTGGAACTATTTCTTCAATGGGATCATCGACGAAGTCAAGATCTACAGCCGGGTCTTGAGTTCACAGGATGTATTGCAACTCTACCAATCCCTGACCCCGCCGCCCTTGCCGGTAATTGAATCCCTGAGCCTGGTGGCTCCGGACGCGATCATCAGTTTTACCACGGTATTGAACGCGTTGTACGAGGTTGATTATCGCAACGACGCCGCAACAGGATCCTGGATGGTGTTGACCAATGGTCTGGCCGGTACAGGGGGGATCCTTTCGGTCACCGATCCGGGGGCCGCGAGTCTTGGCAAACGATTCTA
>CAZAQZ010000151.1:0-6866 GCA_964487175.1 uncultured Verrucomicrobiota bacterium
GTTCATGGAAGAAACGGATGGGCAGGATGTGCTCAAGTTCTATGACAGCGAGGTCGAATAAGGCCCGGACCGCGGTCATTGCTGCAGCGACTCGTAGGACTTGTCCACCCACCACATTCTTCGGTGGACGGTGAGCGGGTCGGGAATCCATTCCCCATGGCCGTCGGACAAAGCCATGGCAACCGACGCCCATGTGGCCGATCTCGATGGTGGTTCTGCGGGGAATGCTTCACGATTCCCGCAGATGCTGCCGCGACGGTTCCTTGCACAGGCGGCACTGCTTGTTCTGCTCACGGTGGTCAGCTATCTCCCGGCGTTGCGGGCCGGTTACGTGTGGGATGATGACGATCATCTGACGGCCAATGTCGCGGTGGCATCGCCGCACGGCCTGCACATGATCTGGTCTTCGTTGTCCAGGTCCCGGTATTACCCGCTCACGTTGACGACGTTCTGGTTCGAGCACAAGCTCTGGAGATACAGTCCCCTGCCCTACCATCTCGTCAATCTTCTGCTTCATGCGGCCGGCGCAGTGCTGGTGTTCATCCTGTTGAACGCGCTGGACGTGCGCGGGGCATGGGTGGCCGCCGCCCTCTGGTCCGTGCATCCCGTTAATGCGGAGTCGGTGGCGTGGATCACGGAATTGAAGAACGTACAATCCGGTTTCCTGTACTTCCTGTCCCTGCTCTGCTGGCTGCGGTTTAGGATGCAGCGGAGATCCGGGTGGTACTGGCTGGCGCTGCTCGTGTTTGCCGGCGCGCTGACCAGCAAACCGTCAACGGTTGTCCTGCCGCTGGTGTTGGTATTGCTCGCGTGGTGGCGGAGGGAGCGTTGGACGACTCTCGACTTTCTGCGGCTCATACCGTTTGCGGCCCTTTCATGCGGCATGTCCGCGCTGGCCATCGTCGAGCAACGTGGAAATATCGGGCGAAGCGGCCTGCAAGAATGGTCCCTGTCAATCCCGCAACGACTGACCCTGGCGGTCAGGGACATTTGGTTCTATGCGGAGAAAGCCCTCTGGCCCACCCACCTCAGCTTTGTCTATCCGCGCTGGGAGATAAACGTGCAAGCGCCTTCCTTCTTTCTGCCCCTGGTTGCATCCGCAGCGGTTGCGTTGTTCTTGTGGATCTGCCGAGGCCGCCCGGCGGCCCGTGCAAGCGCGTTCGGGCTTGGCTATTTTGTCATCGCGCTGCTTCCCATCCTTGGGTTTGTGAACGTGTTTTACTTTCGCTATTCGTACGTCGCCGATCATTTTCAATACCTAGCCGACATTGGCATCATCGCCCTGGCCGTCGGGTCCGTGACTCGCGCGACGCGGCCGAGCGTCGTTCGATCTGCCGTTGCCGGCCTTGTCATTGCTGCGTTCGGCGTGTTGACCTGGCAACGGTGCGAGGCGTTCCATGACGAGGAAACATTGTGGCGTGACACGCTCGCGGAAAACCCCGGCTGTTGGATGGCTTGGAACAATCTTGGTTTGCTGCGGGAACAGGCGCACGACGTGGACGAGGCGGTTGCCTGCTACGAACGAGCGCTTCAGGTCAAACCGGACTGTGCCGATGCGCACATCGACCTTGGCAATCTTCTGTCTAGCGGGGGTCACCTTCAGGATGCGATGGGGCAATACGAGGAGGCGCTTCGGATCGAACCGGGACGCGCCGATACGCATTACGATATGGGACTGGCGTTTGACCAGGCGGGCAGGCTGCGCGACGCAATCGCGCAGTACGAAGACGCTCTGCGGATAAGGCCGAATTACGCCGAAGCGGAAAACAATTTGGGCAACGCCTTAAGGCAGAATGGGCAGGACTCAGACGCTCTTCCTCATTTCGAAGCGGCGCTGAAGTTCGCCCCGGAATTTCCCGAGGCTCATAACAATCTGGCTGTCCTCCTCGCGTCTCAGGGTCGGACCGCAGAGGCAATCGCCCACTACCCGAATGCACTTGAAATTCAGCCCGATTACATCAAAGCCCTCAACAATCTGGCCGGGCTGCTGGCCACTGACGATGCGATCGCGCCGGAGGAACGCACGGCGGCAGTGCCGCTTGCCGAGCGGGCATGCCAGCTGACTGATTACCGGCAGCCTGTGCTTCTCGATACGCTCGCCTCCGCCTACGCCGCGGTTGGCCGGTTTCAGGAAGCCATCCGCATAGCGCAGCAAGCGATCGTACTGGCGAACTCTTCCGGCCAAAAGACACTGGCGGAGGATATCGAAGCCCGAATCGCTTTGTACAAAGCGAATCGCCCATTTCACCAGGGGCAAACCATCGTACCTCCTTAAGCAGGACTGGCCGATCTTTTCTACGGCACGAGCCGCACGCGATAGAAGCCCCGAGCCGAAATGTGGACTCGATCGACAAACAAGTCTTCGCTGGCCAGAGAGAAGATCCCAGCCAATGTGAAGACTTTATCTGGGACGCCGCAGCTGTTATGGTTGTGAACGGATGAATGATCAGGTGACCATCAAGGAACTCAGTCTCGCCGACGCAGACGTTCGCGCCGTCGAGAATCTGCACACTGCCAGTGCTGCCATTCGCGCCGAACTGTCCAAAGTGATCGTTGGCCAGGACGATGTGATTGAACAGGTTCTGCTGTCGATTTTCACACGCAGTCACTCCTTACTCGTCGGAGTGCCCGGGCTCGCGAAAACGCTGTTGATCTCCTCGCTAGCCCAGACTCTGCATCTGTCGTTCAAACGCATCCAATTTACGCCCGACCTCATGCCCGGCGACATCACGGGCACCGAAGTCATTCACCAGAACCCGGCCAGCCACGAGAGGCAGTTCCGCTTTCTCAAGGGGCCGATCTTTGCCAACATCGTTCTCGCTGACGAAATCAACCGCACGCCCCCGAAGACGCAGGCCGCGATGCTCCAGGCAATGCAGGAGCGCACTATCAGCGTCGGCGGCGTCGACCATCCCCTGCCGAATCCCTTCTTCGTTTTGGCGACGCAAAACCCTATTGAACAGGAAGGTACTTACCCGCTTCCCGAGGCGCAGTTGGACCGGTTCCTGTTCATGATCACGGTCAATTATCCAACCGCCGGGGAGGAACGCGCGATCATGAAACAAACCGCCAACGCAGCCAATGCGCCATTGCGGCCGGTGTTGTCTGCTGAAGACATCGTCGCGTTGCAGAATACGGTGCACCGAATTCCCGTGGCCGAACATGTCTATGCGTATGCCGAAAAGATCGTGCGCGTGACGCGTCCACAAACCCCTGAGGCACTCGAATTCTGCAGGAAATGGTTGACGTGGGGCGCCGGTCCGCGGGCCAGCATCAACCTGATCGCCGCTGCACGGGCCCGCGCCATGCTCAACGGCCAGCCGTACGTCAGTTGTGAAGACATCGCCGCGGTCGCACTGCCGATTTTGCGTCATCGGCTCATCACGAATTTCTCGGCGCACAGCGAACGAATCTCGCCTGATGAGATTGTCCGTCGAATTCTCGAAGCCATCCCGAAGGATAGGAAGCTGGCCTGACCCCGATGCACCTTGCGTCTGCCAGCCATCTGCTCGATCCCGACGTCATCTCCAGCGCTGAACAACTTGGCCTGCACGCCCGGCAGATCGTCGAGGGTCTGATGACAGGCGGGAACAAATCCCCCTTCCATGGTTTTGCCGCCGAGTTTTCCCAACACCGCGAATACGCTTCCGGCGATGAACTGCGTCATCTCGATTGGAAGCTATTTGGCCGAAGCGATCGCACGTTCATCCGCCAGTACGAGCAGGAAACCAATTACGTGGCGCACATCCTGTTGGACGCCAGCGGCTCGATGAACTATGGCTCTGGTCGGACCAACAAGGTGCAGTACGGGAAGGCAATTGCCGCCTGCCTTTTGTACCTCATCCTGCAACAACGGGATGCAGCAGCCATCGAGCTGTTCGACACAGTGGGGCGTGAGGCAGTGCCACGCGCACGCACGCTCGGGGAAATCGATCCGGTTCTGATGGCACTGGCCTCATCCAGCGCACACGGACAGACCGATATCGCGTCCGTCCTCCACCAGGCAGCGGAACGGAATTCGCGACGCGGAATTGTTATTGTCATCAGCGATTTATTTGACGACGACCAGAAGTTCCTCAACGGACTCCAGCATCTGCGCTTTGTCGGCCACGAGGTCATCGTGTTCCATGTGCTGGACCCAAACGAACTCGAATTCCCATTTTCGGGGTCGCTGGAATTTGATGACATGGAAGATGGGGAAACAATCGCCGTCCCTGCCGGTGAAATCCGGCAGAATTACTTGGAGCAAATCGGACAGTTTTGCCGGCGAGTGCGGGAAGGCTGTGAACAGAATGATTCTCATTATGTCCTGGCGAATACCGGGCGCCCACTCCAGGAAACCATTGGGGCTTACCTTGCCATTCGCCAACGAACGCCACGGTAGTCAAACGACCCAAGGCGGGATGATGCCGCCGCGGTTCCGCTGATGCAGTTTTTGAATCCAACGATGTTGCTCGGCATCCTCGGAATTGGGGTGCCGATCATCGTCCACCTGGTTTGCAGACAAGAGACGTCGAGACTGAAGTGGGCGGCGACCCGGTTTTTGAAGGCCGGCGTGGAACAGAATCGCCGCAGGCACCGATTGGAAAACGCGCTTCTTCTCGTCCTGCGATCCCTGGTTGTAGCCTTGGTGGCATTGGCTTTGGCTAGGCCAGCGATCATTTCCAGCAATCAGCCGGCGCCGGGAAATCCAGCTGTTGCAGACGAGCCACCCAGATCCAATCTGTCGTTGCGTGCCGAGGTACAATTGCGTGTCCTGCTCGTCGACGGAGATGTAAGTGGCCAAGACCCGCGCGGTTCAACGTTCTTCCTCCTCCATGCCCTGCAACCTGTGTCCGCCAGTGAACGCGACCGGTATTTCATCAAGACAACGACTGTAACGCCTGCAGAACTGCGCTCAGTAACGCTGAATGATTTCAACGCGATCATGCTTGCCGATGTCTCTGAATTCTCCGACAGCACCGCCATAGCGCTTCAGCAATACGCCCGTCATGGCGGGGCATTGGTCATCTTTCCCGGCCCCCATATCAATCGCAGCTTTTACAACGAGCAATTGTTCCGCCATCTGGCGCTCCTGCCGGTGGAATTGGGAGAACCTCACTCGGACAAATTCCTCAAGGTGCAGCCTCCCCCCTACAATCATCCCATCACTTCTTTATGGAATGACTCAGGCGCTGGCGATCTCACCTCCGCCCGGTTCTATTGTGTGTTTCCCCTCGAATCGCGTGCAGGCGAGCGGCAAGACCCTCCTGAAGTCGTACTCCGTTTCGAGGATGGCAGCCCGGCCATGATGACGGGACGATTGGGAAACGGTCACGTGATTCTTTTTGCCAGCACCGCCGACACCGAGTGGAATGATTTGCCAACGCGACCGGTGTTTGTCCCGTTGATCCATCGCATCCTTGCGGCTGTTTTCCTGCACTCCCCTGCTTCGCAAACCAATCCGATCGACCATCACACAAACACTTCAAAGGAGTTGGCGGTACCATTCGCCGCGGCGGTGTTTCTGGTGGCACTTGCCGAAACCATCCTGGCGCGAACCTTCAGTCGTTCTGCTCGAGTCGATTTATCGCGGCAGCGTCGGGGCTGGCTTCTCTTTCTCCGTCTGCTCGCTTTTGCCTGCATGTTGCTCCTGCTGCTGCAACCCTCCTTCATGCGGACATGGACGCAGCGCGTCACACCAAGACTCGTCCTGCTGATCGACACCAGCGCCAGTATGACGGTGCGCGAGGCTGGCAAGACGCGGATCGACCGAGTGAAATCCTTGTTGAAGGACCTCCTGCCTGGATTGGCCGCCGACTACATAGTCGAGCCGTACGTTTTTGGACAGCACGTTAGCGAATTATCGCGTGACCGAGGCGACCATTGGATCGATCACATCGCGGCAACCAGTTCCGTGACCGCCATCGGTGATTCCGTGGAAAAATTGCTTAATCGGGAGCGCGATCAACCAGCAACGGGAATTATTCTCTTCACCGATGGCCGGAACAACAGCGGCGCGTCTCTCCGCGAGGCTGCCGCAGTGGCACACCAACGGAATGTACCGCTTTATATCTGCGGCATTGGCAGCATATCGCCTCCTGATGTGATAATCGCCGATGTGTCGGCGCCGGAGTTGGCATTTGTGCAGGATGATGTGCCGGTCAGCGTGCGCCTGCACAGCAAGGGCATGGATGGACGCAGCGCGACACTCACACTCAAAGTCGGTGATGAAACCGCGGACCACGCTGTTGTGACTTTTGCGTCCAACGGCGAAAACACCGCCACACTAATGTTCCACGCCAAAGCTGCCGGCTCCTTCGTTCTGAGGGCGTCGATCGAGCCATTCCCTGATGAGGCCACCGACAAAAACAACCAGCGCTCGAAACAGATTTATGTGACGGACCGGAAAGTCAAAGTCCTGCTCGTCGACGGTTCGCCTCGATGGTCATTTCAATCCTGGCAATCGGTTCTCGCGGGCGATCCCCGCGTGGAGTTGAATTGCCTCCTGCTCGATGGTGAGTCGGACATCGTCACAGACGAGCATCCAGTCTTTCTGTCGCAGTTCCCCGCGCAACTTTCCGCTTACGACCTGATCGTTTTCGGCGACGTGAATCCGAAGGAATTGACGGGCGGTCAACTCGACTCCATGACGCGGTTTGTTTCCGATTTGGGTGGCGGATTTGTGATGATTGCGGGGCAGCATTACAGTCCGCGCGCCTACCAACGGACCGCCCTCGAGAAGTTGCTACCCATTGAAGCTGACAGTGGCGAGGCTGATCCTTCTGCGGCAATTGAACGAATTGCATTCACCGAGGAGGCGCGCTCCGGTTCTTTAATGCGGGTGCCGGATTCGATGCTGGCTGACACCAGCGCATTGGCCCCCC
>CAZAQZ010000152.1:0-6858 GCA_964487175.1 uncultured Verrucomicrobiota bacterium
GCATCTTCGGAAGATTCCACGATCGCGGCCAGGCGGCGGCGTGCTTCTTCCGCCCGTTTCGATTCCGTGATGTCCTCGGCAATGCCCACGATGCGGTACACCGTTCCCTGTTCGTCCCGAATCGGAAAAGCGCGGTCACGAATCCAACGCGTCGAGCCGCTTGACCGGATAATTCGGTATTCTTCGTCGTAGTCGCCGCGTATCTGCTTGGCCATTGCCGCCTGCGCAATCCGCCCACGGTCATCCGGGTGAATCATTTCCAGCCAGCTTTCGGGTGATGCGTACAAGCTTGCGCAGCTTCGGCCCCACACTTCTTCATAGGCGGGGCTGACATAGATTATTTGCTTCTTGTCCAGATCGGTCATCCAAAAGACTTCGTGAATGGTTTCCGCCAGCTGTCGGAACCGCTGTTCGCTGGCGCGCAGTTCCTGGTCGCGCGCCTGGATTTGGGTCAGCATCTGGTTGAATCCATCCACGAGCGCCCCGATTTCGTCTTCGGTCTTTTTCACGGCGCGGAGGGAATAATCACGCCGGCTAGTGACGCCGCGAGCCACATCAGCCAGAGCCAGGACTGGTTCGGACACCAACCGCTGCAGGTTTGTGGAAAGCAACCACGCCACCACCAAAGACGCCAGCATAACCGCGCCTGTGATACCGACATAACTCAGGATCTGGGTCCGTTCACCCCGTAAATCAGCCCGTAAACAGATCGACCCCACCGGGTCGTTGCCCGACTTGATTTGTCGAAAGAGCAGGATGTGACCCCCTTCGTATCGATACCCGTCGGCTTCCAATCGCGGCGGACTGAATTTCCCCTGTGGATTGTATTGCGCAAAAGGTAGGCCGTTTGTCGTATAGAAACACGCAAACACTATTTCGGGGCGGGCGTGCAGCGCGGACAAAATCTCCTCACCCACTTTGGGGTCACCGAAGGTCAGCGCGGTTTCACCGTAGGCCCCTGCGATCTGCGCCTGCGTAGTCAAATCCCTCACCATGGCGCGGCGGTAATGTATCAATCCATACGTCACCGCAGACAATCCAGTCACCAATAAGGCGGCAGTGCTGGTCACCATGATGACCAGAACCAGCTTTCGCCGAATCGGAAGATCCCGAAACTTCTTCATGGGCTCCGATTCTCCTCCCGGTCATCCGCGACGACTCGTTCCGCCACGCGCAACAACTTTGAGCTGATTCTCAGGGACGCTCGGTTTGCCGCACCCAGGTTGACCCGGAACCGGACGGCGTCGTCCTGCTTGATCAATTGAATCATGCCTCCCGATTCCACGAAATGATCGCATTCTCCCACCGTGAGAATGCTCTTGCCTTGAAGAGCGGCCAGGATCACCGGCAGTCGTCCCCTTTCCGATTGGCAGATGAAGAGCACATGACAATCGTGGATGTCACCGACGCTGCGGAACCGCTTGATTGCCAGACCTCGGTCGCCGATTTTCTTGCCGTCAATGGTTTTTTCCAACGCCGGGCCGAATGGGTCCTGTCCCAGCACGCCGATGGTAATGGGAGTTGAGCTGGTTGCAAACGCGTTGGTCGGCCAATCGACCAGCTTGGCGTAATTGTAAAGGAAGGCGGCTTTGACGCGGTACTCAGTCTGGACAAGCTCGGGTGACTCGGCAGTAACGCTGCAAGCCGCAAAGCACCCCATAACCATGGGAAGCAACCAACGCACCGGACGCACAGACTGATTTAACCACATCGCTATCGACCTATCCACAGCAAAAAACCACCGATCTTTAACCACTCACCTGAAGCGGATACCTTCAGCTCGGCTGAACTACGAAGCCACTTCGGCGGTGGATTGCTGGGATTGTGCAGCCCGCTTGCGTTGCGTGGCGTTGAGGATTTTTTTGCGGAGGCGCAGATTTTTCGGCGTGGCCTCGACGTACTCGTCGGCAGCAATGTATTCCAGCGCGCGTTCCAACGACATTTTCAAAGGCGTCTCGAGCTGAATGCCTTTGCCATCGCCCTGGCTGCGCATGTTCGTCAGGTGCTTGGTCTTGGTCGGATTGACTGGCATGTCCTCGGCGCGCGGGTTCTCGCCCACGATCATGCCTTCGTATACTTCCTCCTGCGGACCGATGAACAGGCGACCGCGGACCTGAATGTTGTTAAGCGCCCAGGCGGTGGCAATACCGGTTTCCATCGAGACAAGCGTGCCGCTCAGCCGTGTCAAGATCTCGCCGCAGATCGGTTCGTAACTCTTGAACATATGACTCATCACGCCTCGGCCGCTGGTGAGATTGACCAGGTCCGTCTCAAATCCAATCAGGCCGCGCGTCGGGATTGTGCACTCCAACCCTACGCCGTGCGGATGATGCTGCATATTGACAACCAGCGACTTGCGGGCGGCCAGGTTCTGGAGCGTGTCACCGAGGCACTCGTTGGGCACTTCAACCCAGAGAGTTTCAAACGGTTCCAGTTTCCTGCCGTCTACGACGCGCAAAATGACCTCGGGTCGCGAAACCAGCACCTCGTAGCCTTCGCGGCGCATCTGCTCGACAAGTACAGCAATCTGCATTTCGCCACGGGCGCTGACGAGGAAAATGTTGGCGGCGTCAGTGTCTTCTACACAGAGTGAAATATTGGTCCGTGTCTCTTTATGGAGGCGCTCGCTGAGGTGGCGGGCGGTGACGAACTTGCCGTCCTTGCCAGCCAGAGGTCCATCGTTGACGGCAAACTGCATCTGGATGGTCGGCGGATCGAGTTCCGTGAAGGGAACCGCCTCTCGGTCCTCGCTGTCGCAAAGCGTCTCGCCAATCGAAAGTTCCTCAAACCCGGAGATGCCAACGATATTGCCGGCCTCGCCGGTGACCGATTCCGAGGATTTCAGGCCGCTAAACTCCCAGACTTTCGTGATCACGGCACGGTCGCGCCGGCCGTCCTTGTGAATGCAAACAATCGAGTCGCCTGGCTGGACGTGGCCACCGGTGATCTTGCCAATGGCGATCCGGCCAACATAGTCGCTCCAGTCAAGATTGCTGACGAGCATCTGGAATGGTGCATTCGTGTCGGCCTTGGGCGGGGGCACGTGCTGAACGATGGTCTCAAACAGCGGAGTCATGCCATTGTGCGGATCGTTGAGATTCTTGATGGCGTACCCGTCGCGCGCGCTGGCGTAAATGAATGGGGCGCCGAACTGCTCTTCGCTGGCGTGAAGTTCCAAAAACAGTTCCAGCACCTTGTCGTGCACGCCATGCGGGTCGGCGTGCTCACGGTCGATCTTATTGATGACGACGATAACCTTCAGGCCCTGCGCCAGAGCCTTTTTCAAGACGAATCGGGTCTGGGCTTGGGGACCATCAAAGGCGTCCACCAGCAACAGCACGCCGTCCACCATGCCGAGGATGCGCTCGACTTCGCCGCCAAAGTCGGCGTGGCCCGGAGTGTCGACGATGTTGATTGTGCGGCCGCCCCAATGGACGGAGGCATTCTTGGCCTTGATGGTGATCCCCTTTTCCTTTTCGAGGTCCATCGAGTCCATGGCGCGTTCTTCCATTGCCTGATTGGCGCGGTACACGCCGCCTTCACGCAACAGCTTGTCCACCAGCGTCGTTTTGCCGTGGTCGACGTGGGCGATGATGCCGATATTTCGAAACTTGTCGTTCATGAAAACTTCGTTTCCGTCCTTCAGTTACAAGGGACGGAAAAGCTATAAGAATCTAGCAGAAAAGCAAGGCTTTTACAGGGTAAATCGGCGGATGAACTCGCCGAGCGGGCAGGATGAGAGAAAATGGCCCAAACGAAAGGCGGTCAGTGGCCGACCTTCGTGATGCCAGCCCCGGCGGTACCGCCGCCGGAAGTCCCGCTGGCCACCGCAGATTCACCAAATCCCTCGTTGGCTTGGGTAATCTTGGCCTGCGAACTCTTTCCCACTCCTTTGACGACTGTCACCACAAGAATGACGATCAGCGCCAATACAACCACGTATTCGACGATGCTCTGGGCTGTTCGGCTATTGAATCGTTTCTTCACTTGCCACCATTTCAAATACCCACCCTACAACACGTAAGAAGGAATGGACCGGATTTTTGGTAACCCGATTCTCTCGCTTAACAGGGGTTTGGTGGAGACGAAGGGGATCGAACCCTCGACCTCCGCAATGCCATTGCGGCGCTCTCCCAGCTGAGCTACGTCCCCCCTACCACCGGCCACTATCCCACGCGGCTGGCATGCTAACCAGCCATCCGTCTTTTGTCAAATTCGGGTTTCGCCTGTAAAGCCGCCGTCGCAATGGAAATTCCTATCCGAGCACCCATAGTCTTCCGCCCATGCAATTCAAATTGTTTGTCTGGGATATTTTAGTTGACTTCTGCGCAGCGTTGGCGTTAAATGTGGTGGTTTCTTGACCATAGAAAAAGTGACGCTCCCGTTAGGTGACACTGATGAAGAAAAATTCCTTAGCGAAAGCAGTAACAGCCCGCCTTCTTTTGGGTTCCATAACCTTGCTCGCCGCCTGTGGTATCGCGACGGTCGCCTCAGCCCAAAGTACGACCAGAACGGTCCGTGTCGTTTGCTACAACATGGACGACGACGTGGGCACTCTCACTACGCCGTTCGCAGGGATGGTCACTCCCTTTAACGGCACCGGTGGAAGCTTCACGACCAACAGCAGCGGAAGTGTGACGAACGGGGGCGTACTCGAAGGGATTGGAGAAGAGGTTGTGAATGGTGATCCAGCACAGCCAATTGACGTTCTTGCGTTGGAAGAGACCACCAGCAATTCGAGCTCGGTCCAGCCGATCGTGAACGGGTTGAACATTTTCTATTCTGTCCACAACATATCCGCCGGCTACGCAATGAGCCCCTATCAGGCAACGGAAAGCGGCGGCGACCCCACCACTGGCAACGGGCCCAACGCCATGGTCTACAACACGAACACATTGCAACTCCTCGCTTCCGTCCCCGTGGATCCGCCCGGCGGCACCGGCAACTTGGGATCCAGCAGTGGCATGTATCGCGAGGTCGTGCGCTACGAGTTCGCCCCTGCCGGTGTGACGCCAGGCACGAACAACGAGTTTTACGTCTATGTGAGCCACTATAAAGCGAGCTCTGGCTCAAGCGACGTGGCCGACCGCTTGGGCGAAGCCAGAATCATCCGCGATGACGAAGCGACCAATTTACCCCCGAACTCCCGGGTGCTTTACGTGGGCGACTGGAATATCGACGGCACCAACACCTGCAGCAGCTGCCCCGACAGCTACGAACCGGGCTACCAGACCATCCTGTCCAACGCTGCGCCCGACGGAATCATGCAGGGCCAGGGTATCGACCCACTCAACACAAACGCGTCCACCACCATCAATTGGAGCTCGAGTACGACCAGTACACAAATCTTGTTCATGTTGTCCGAAGAAGGCTACGAGCTCCGTTACCGGGATGATCTTCAAGTGATGAGCAGCAACGTGTATTACGGCGCGCCAGGAGGCTTGCAATACGTTCCCGGAACGTACCACTCGTTCGGCAATAATGCGTCCATCCCCTATCAGAGCAGCGTGGTGAATAGTGCCAATACCGCTCTGAACGGGATTCCGACCAATGCGCTGATCAGCCGCGCGCAGACCTATACAAATCTCACCGGCGCCACCGATCATTTGCCCATTGTAGCCGATTACACCATTCCGATCCCCTCGACTGCGCCCGTGGCCAGCTTCACCGGTACTCCGACCAGCGGTGTGGTTCCGCTGACGGTGACCTTCACCGATACATCCACCGGCAACGTCACCAATTGGTTTTGGAGTTTTGGGGACGGCGGCACCACTAATGTCACCACCAATAGTGTCGTGTACACCTACGCCACGGCGGGCGTTTATAGTGTAACTGAAATCGTCAGCGGTTCCGGCGGCTCAGCTACCAATATGCAGGCCAGCTACATCACGGTATTGACGCCGTACCAAGTTTGGCAGATCCAGTACTTCGGGAGCACAAACAATCCCGCGGGGGCCCCCAGCGCCGCCGCTCCCGACGGCGATGGGTTCACGAACCTGCAGGATTACCTGGCCGGCACCAATCCGACGAACAGCGCCTCCGCGTTGCGCATCACGTCGATCGCGCAACAAGGCAGTGATTTCCTGATCACGTGGACGATGGGCAGCGGCAAAACAAACGCGCTTCAGTTGTCCCTCGGCGACGGCAGTGGCAATTACTCCAACAACTTCGCGGATTTATTCACCGTGACCAACACAGTCGGCACGGTGACCAACTATCTCGATAGCGGCGCAGCCACCAATACGCCCCCGCGCTTCTATCGCGTCCGCCTTGTGCCGTAGCCGGCAAGTTTTAGTTCCTGGAATTGTAAAGCAGGGGCTTCGCTCCTGCCCGGTCTTTCACCCCTTTGCTTCGGGCAAAAACTGCTTTACAGGCTGGCGAATGACCAGTAGACTGCCCGCCGTTAACCAGAAAGGTTGCAGACGTAAACCATGATCGCGATAGCAAAAAAGTCGGAAATCACCAAGGAATTTCAGGTCCACACCAAGGACACTGGTTCGGCCAACGTGCAGGTCGCGCTGCTGACAGCCCGCATCAACGAGCTCACCGAGCACCTGCAGACGCACGTCAAAGACCATAGTTCGCGTCGTGGATTGCTGAAAATGGTAGGGCAACGCCGCCGGCTCCTGGATTATTTGAGCCAGACCGACACCAAGCGCTACCAGGAACTGATCCGGAAACTCAACCTCAGAAAGTAGGAAGAACCGAAGATTGGTCGATTGATGGATTGATGTCGGCTGACAACGCGAGACGTTGCGGGCCGCAATCTTTCCATCAGCCAATCTTCAGTGATTCCTGAAAAGGGATTCATGCACCAGACCGTCAGTGTTCCCATCGGGGACAAAGCTCTCATCATTG
>CAZAQZ010000153.1:0-6802 GCA_964487175.1 uncultured Verrucomicrobiota bacterium
TAGAGCGTGGCGTTGGTGGGTGAGACCACCAGGGCGAAGTAGGACCATTGGTTCGTGGGTACGATCAGGCCGGTACTGATATTGTTGCGGGCGCCATTCCATGTGTAACGCAACTCATTGTCGGAGCCGGGCCCAAAGTTTATTCCCGCGACCGTGGTGCCGCCGCGACAGAACACGACCCCTGCGGACGCGGGCTCAATGCCGCTTGGATTGATCCAGCCGGTGATGGTCACCGCGTTGGTGTTCAGGTTCAACTGGGGCATGGTCAGGAACGAATTCGTTGCGCCGGTCAACAGCATGGCGGTGTTGTTGGTCCCAAACCCAACGAACGGCGGGTCCTGCGGTCCGTTGACGCCGAGGGTGACGCCCGGGTTGATGGTGCCGTTGTAATTGCCGAAGTAATCGAACGCGACAGTGCCGTTGGTTTCGCTCAGCCGCCAGAACGCGTAGGGCAGGCTGCTTGTCACCGTCTGCTCGTAGGGCAACAGCGGACCGGTCGAGTTGGCGCCGAGCAGTTGCGCCCCTGCCCAATCGGCGTCGGCTGAGGTTTCGTCGTGGGCGGGATCGGGCAACGCCCGCAGCCGCAAATCCTGTTTGCCGGCGACATCGAGATTCACACTCTGGACAGCCGACGTGCCGGTTAACGTGCCGCTGCGATACAACAGCGTGCTGTCGGCCCAGATTTCGAAGATGACGAAACCATTCCCACCGACCTCGTCATCCAGTCCGAGGTGAGAGATGAATTTCGATGCGCCGCCGCCGAGATGAACGCGGACTTCCGCCGTGGCGTGGCAACCGACGCCCTTCGTGTAGTGTTGTCCCCGAATGGAAATCGTCTGGCCGCCATAGCTCAGGTCGCGCTGGACGGGTCCGCCCGTGTCCGCGGCGTAGGTCCAGGGCATCACGTCGCTGATGTACGTGACGTCGTTGGTGGGCGGCGGCGGCTCGTTTCCCTGAACCAGCAGCATCACCACACCGAGGGACGGAACGGAAGCGGAGAATTGGTTCGTAAACGAACCCTGGTTCGCGTGCAGCCAGAGATCGCGCACCGTGCCCGCTCCCGCGCCCAGCCCGATGTCGTTCCATGTAAACGAAATCGTCTGCGTGGAACCGATCCGATTCAGCAGCAACACCGCGCGCGTTCCGGATGTTTGCAGCGGTCGCGCCCAGACTTGGAGGCCCGACACGTTCTCCTGCACCATCACTCCCTGTGTGCCCAGCGGATCCTGGTCGATGGCGATCACTTCCTGGTTGGTCAGGATGGAAATGGTGGCAGAAGACATGAAACGCACGTCGTTGCCGGCAATCAACGGGGCCGCCATCATCGCCCAGAGACTGAAATGCGATTGATCCTCCGTGGTCGACATCCCGCCGTTACCCACTTCGAGCATGTCCGGATCGTTCCAATGATCCGGCCCGGCGGCGGCGGCGTGAACGGACGAACTGTCCGTAATACTGATCATGCTGGTCCACGAATCGGAGAGGTCCGGCGTCGTTCGCCACAGATTGCCGGTGTAGGGCCCCCAGACCCACGAGTTGCTGACGCCCCAGTTGCAAATGCTGAACGTCATCGGTCGGCCCGCGGCCTGGATCGCGTTGCTGAACACGCCGTACTCGGTCCGTGGATCGATCCCGGTGGTGAAACACCAATCCGCTTTCACGTAATCCGCGCCCCACGACGCGAACTGGGCCATGTCCTGTGTTTCATGCCCGTAACTTCCCGCCAGGCCCTGGCAAGTCTCCGTGCCGACGTCGGTGTAGATGCCAAACTTTAACCCCAGCGAGTGGATGTAATCCGCAACGGGTTTGACGCCATTGGGGAAAATGCTCGGGTTGGGAACCAGGTTTCCGTTGGCGTCGCGAGTGGGCTCCGCCCAGCAATCATCCACGATGACATACTGATAGCCGGCGGCCATCATGCCGTTGGTGGCCATGGCCTGCGCGACTTGTTCCAGCAAGGTGGCGTTGTAGTCGCATCGGAATGCGTTCCACGAGTTCCACCCCATCGGCGGTGTGGCGGCAAGGACGGGATTGGTCTGAGCAAATGCGGGTGGAAGGATTAGAAATCCCTGGACCACCAGAATCCAAAACACTCTTCTCACGCCCATTGTTCCCTTGAGAATCGGCCCGACCGGTTTCGTCACCTCGCGCCAATTCCTGCCCTTATTTTCAAAGAACTGATTTTACGCCGGTCGGCTGCTCTCCACAAGCCGTGATTGATGGAGCGGGGCGGCTAGTTTCTCTCCGGCTGTCTTGGGATCTCACGCTCTTCCCGGCAGGCGCGCAACATCCACGCCATCTTCTCGTGTTGCTCCATTAAGTCAGTGAGAAAGTTGTTCGTGCCCATGTCGTGGAATTTTTGGTCGCACGTTTCGATGTCCTCCCTCAAATGACGAATGATCGTCTCGTGGTCTTCGAGGAGATTCTCCACCATCTCGCCGGCGGGCAGATTGTGGTCGGGCGTCTCCTTGAGCCGCGTAACGGCCAGGGCCTCGGCGAGTGTCCCTCTCGCCGCTCCCCCCAGCGCGCGGGCGCGCTCCGCGACGCTGTCCCCAATTTTGGCGAGTTCCTCGTAGTGCGATTCGAAGAAAAGATGCAGATCGTGAAACCGGCGGCCGGCCACATTCCAATGATAGTCGCGTGTCTTGGCATACAGCACGATCTCGTCGGCGAGCACCCGGTTGAGAATCTGCACGGCCCCTTTCGCCAACTCGGGTGAAAGCCCGATGAACGCATTCGGATGATGATTCCGTTTTCGGCCCATCTGCGTGGGAGAAGAAGTTCTTGTCATGATGATTCCTCCGGATTGGTCAACGTTGTGGTTTGGCGGTGGGAGGCTGGCCGCTTGATCCTTTGGCGCGGGCAGGCGTGCCTTCCATAAAATGGTTGCATCCGCCGTTGCCGGAAATGCGCATCTTGTACGGGTACAAATCTTCATCGATGCACAGACCCATCGTGGTGCTCTCGACCGCCGCATCCGGTTCGATCTGCCACCATTTGCAGTCTTTGCACAATCCCCACGAAGCGGTCTTCTGTTTCTGTCCGGATTTCTGGCTCATTTGGTTTGCTCCTGTTAAATCATCGCACAGCTCGCCGCACGCGAACAATCGGCGGCAGAACCGATTCCGCCCTAGGAACATTTCCGACCCCTTGTCCTCAGTACGCCTATGACATCCAACGACTCCGGAATTTGA
The DNA here is from genome assembly GCA_964487175.1 of uncultured Verrucomicrobiota bacterium. Lineage (GTDB taxonomy): Bacteria > Verrucomicrobiota > Verrucomicrobiia > Palsa-1439 > Palsa-1439 > CAWFPN01. The sequence continues at coordinate 3,195 of CAZAQZ010000153.1, forward strand.
CGCGGGGCATAAAGTGGCGAATGATAAGGGAGTTTGGTTGGGGGAAAATGAAAACGCCGCGAAGCGCATGGTTCGCACCCGTGATGGCAATGATCGTCGCCGTCCAGTCGCTGCATGCCGCGACGTGCGGCCCGGCGACCGGCACCAATTACTTCGTCACGCCGACGGGCAACGATGCGAATCCCTGTTCCGCCGCAAATCCATGCCGCCAGATTCGCCAGGCGCTGACGCTGGTTCAGCCCGGTGACATCGTGAACGTGGCCGATGGCGCCTATCTGGGCTTCACCGCCGACAGCATCAACGGCACCGCCGTCAGCCCGATCACGATCAAGGCGTCGGGCACCAACGCCTACGTGCTGGCGACCACCGACCGTTCCGACAATCGTGACAACATCCTCATCACGTTTTGTTCGTACATGGTGATCGACGGATTGAATTCGACCAACGCGCCGCGCTCCGGGATGCGCATCGACAACAGCCCGTCCATCACCGTCCGCAACGGCCAATTCGGCAGCAACACGACGTGGGGCATCTTCACCGACTTCTCCGATGACACGTTGCTGGAGAACAACGAATGCTACGCCAGCCAGCAACAGCACGGCATCTACATCTCCAACAGCAGCCAGCGCCCCATCCTGCGCGCCAACCGCTGCCACGACAACGCCGGCGCCGGCATCCACATGAACGCGGACGCCAGCCAGGGCGGCATCGGCCTGACCACCAACGCGATCATCGAGAACAACATCATCTACAACAACGGAACGCTCGGTGGCGCGGGCATCAACATGGACGGCATCCAATATTCGATCGTCCGCAACAACCTTCTCTACGGCAATCACGCCTCGGGCATTGCCATGTTCCAGATCGACGGCGCGCAAGGACCGGTCGGAAATCTCGTCGCGCACAACACCATTGATATGGCCAGCGACGGCCGTTGGGCGCTGGATATCAGCAGCACCGCGGGCCTGAACACGATGCGCAACAACATCCTCTACAACCGCAATCCCGCCCACGGCGGCATTGATTATCAAACCGCCACCGACGCCGCCAACAGTGACAGCGATTACAACCTGTTCGGCGGCACGTGCACCGTGACAACCAACGACGGCGACTCAGTTTTCACGCTCGCGCAATGGCAGGCACTGGGCCACGAACTTCATTCGTCCTGCAGCGACATTAGCAATGTCGTCGTCAACCCGCTGGTGGATTATCATCTGAAGACCAATTCGCCGGCGATCAATGCAGGACTGACGCTGACCAATGTGACCTACGACATCGAATGGCTCACGCGTCCGGCAGGCTCCGCCAGCGATATCGGCGCGTACGAGTTCGGCGCGGCGCTCACGCCGCCGCAAGTGACCATCCAGCTTCTCGGCCCGGACATCTGTCTCAGTTTCCCGACGCTCATCACCAAGACCTATCGCATCGAAAGCGCCGATGATCTGACCGTGGGATTTTCGAACATCATTACCGACAACGTCCCCGGCACCAGTGACCCATTCTACGCCTCCGACCCCAACGCCGCCTCCCTCCCTCACCGCTTCTACCGCATCCGCATCAGCCCCTGAGGTCGTTTTACACCATGATTTCAAAGAACAGTGGTCGATCCACCCGGCAATTATCGCCGTTTTGTCACTCCCGAGAAGCCTTAAACAAAATTTCTAACCTTCATTAGGTTACATTAGCTTCCCGCCTTGCAGTCCCCCGCGCCTCGCAATCCGTTTTGTAGGGCAACGGCCCCCGTTGCCGTCGTTCCGAATTGAGCCGAGTTTGGCCAGCCGCCCCGGTCTTCAGTACTCCGGAAAATAATCATGGTTTGATTAGGTCTTACTAGGTTTGACTGGGTTTGACTATGGCTATACAACCGAGCCGGACGAGCCTGCACTTCGGGCCGTCGACCACCTCTCCCGCCTATGGTACATCCGTTCACGACATCCGGAGTATGCACATAGCATACCCTCCTGTCAACAGGAATTTGGTTGGAGGCCGAAAGCTGAGTCTGTAGCCACAGCGCTCTGTCGCCGTGCAGGCAGCGCCCCGACAGAGCGGGGCGGCTACACGCAAAGATGTCAGCAACGGGTCAATTCTATAGACTGTAGATTTCTTCCCTCGTCAGAGCAATTTGACAGCGAATCCGTTCAACTCCATTTCCCATCCGCGCCGCCTGACCCGCCTCTGATCGATTCCGGTGTCTGCAGCAACCAAGGTTTACCGACTATGGAGTTGACCCTCGGCTTTGACAAAACTCCGAACTGCCGTACACTCGTGTCGTGTGTAACGGCACGCACAGGAGTCTACGCGCCGCCATGAAGCGATCACTATTGGTTCTTGCTTGGACAGCGTTCCTCGTGCTGCTCTGCATGCCCTGTCCTCTCCGAGGCGGCACCAACACTATGGAAGCGACGGCAAAAACCGATCTCTGGGCGACTGCGATCTGCTTGTACACCGACAAAGAGGCCGAAGCGTTCCGGTCCAGGCTGTCGATGCTCACCTACCCAACGACGGTTGAGAGCGCATGCGAGAAACTCGGTATTGAGGTAGGACAGTGGCAGGCTCTGGGAGTCGGTTTTCAAACGGGTCGTGTCCTGGACGAGTACGTGCGGCTGAGCGAGCACTACTGGATCGATTTCGCGCTTCATGGTGTGATCTTTTGGGGGACAAACTCCCCGGTCAGGAACTCTGCGGTGAACGCCCCTAACGTTTTCAGGGTAGACATCTACCGGAGGGAAGAAACCTCGCAATCCCCAATCCCGTCCGAGTCCGAACTGCGCGATTTCAGCGGCAGGAAGACGAACACGCTGCCCAACGGAGACACAAACGCTGTGCCAACACAGATTGAACAGGCCCTCGGCCAACTCGCTGAAGCCGACAACAGCAAATCGGCCGATCAAATGTATCAGGCAATGAGGGCCATGGAACTTATGGCTGGGCCGGGCGTTGACAAATCCGCCGATCCACTCACTACCCGGCGACAACAAACTAAGATGTGGCTGCAACTTCTTGCCACAATTGACCGGAATCTCGATACAAACTTCGATTTCGAGAATCTTCCCGGTGTAAACCTTAGCCCTCCCCGAGGGGGGTATCCATCGGGGACGGATCCAAAGGACATAAAGGATCAGGAGATCCGCGCCGAATATGAAGCCGCATTGAAGAAGAATAATGAGAGAATTGTGCGGTATAGTCTCCAAAGCGGACTGCTTCGCGTAGACTGGCACGCCAGTTTTGATGTGGAGAATTTTCTTAAAGGGTTTTATACTTGTGCTCCTGCGGATCAAGAAGAGCTGGATGGCCTTCTGAAGGACGCGGGTCTTTCGGCGCCTCGGAGACAAAAGCTGAAAGCCTCAGTCCAGAATCAGTAGATGACTAGGAGGGTGTTGAAAAAGTCGTTTTTCGCTGAAAAACCATGCGAGTTTCTTAGGAAATTTGAGGGTCATTTTCGTCGAACGGGCCTTTTTCACTAGCCTGCTAGGCGCGACGTTTTGTCCTGCGGTTAGAGATTTCCTCGACAAGCTCGGACTGACGGAATGGCGTTTACGTGCCGCTATTTCAGCCCCTGCTGCAACTTCGCGGCCATGGCGAGGACGCGTTGGTAGACGGTGTGGGGG
>CAZAQZ010000154.1:0-5616 GCA_964487175.1 uncultured Verrucomicrobiota bacterium
GGCCGAGACACGCGACAGCACGCGGTACTCGTCGGCCCACTCGCTTGCGTCCAGATCGGGGTCGGGCAGGAGCGCGGCTTCGAATGGCGCGTCGACGGCAGAGTAGATCGTCTCCGGTGCGTCGTCGGATTTAGATGTTGCCGAGGGCATGCGCCAGCGCCTCCAACTCGCGGGTGATCTCCGTCCGTAGCAGGACGTGGACCTTGCGCTGGTCAGTTTCCGCGGCCAACGTGCTCGCCAGCCGGTCCGGCAGCCCGAGCAGGCCGTCTCGGAGGGCGCGCACGTGTTCCGAGATCCGCATCCGCACGCCCTCGGCCTCGATTAACTTTCCCTGGCGGGTTTCGAAGTCCAGGCGCGCCAGCTTCGCCAGGAAAACGGTGCGAATCGTTCGCGCCTCGGCGTACGTGGTACGCTGCTGCCCGTCCTCCGGCGTCCGCGCGGTCGTCATGCTCCTGGCGGTTGGCGGTTCGTCGATTTCGGGCAGCGGCTTGTCGTCCAGCACTTGATCGGACGCGCGCACGTCGATCTTGGTGCCACGCATCACCAGCACTCCGGCCCTCACTCAGCTTGTTGATTTACTGTTTGGTCTTGCCCCGGTGCTTCGCGTACTGGACTTGGTCCATCAATGCAGGAATTTCAGCACCCATCTACCGCAAGAGTACGCGATTATGGCCGTTGCGTCGAGGATTTTCTTTTGGGACCGGCCTATCTGGTTTCGTTTGTGGCGGTTGGCGCGCGCCGGTAAACCGCGCGGTCAACCACGGTCAACCAGCGGTCAACCACTTTTTGCGCGCCTGTCACTAGCGAATTGCCGCACTACTGCCACCCGCGGCGCGCGGTCGAAAGCCAGGTCCCGCGATTCCGGCGCGGCCAGCACGACGCCATTCCACGCGCACGGGGCGCGCCCGGTCCCACGCGTGACGTCCGGTTGGTCCATGGATGGCGCCCTTTACTGGCGGCGCAACACGCGCGCCCTGCTGGAACCGACCACCACTACCACCGCTACCACCGGTGGTTCTCTATTGTTATTTCCCTAGCGCGTTTTGAAGCTGCCAGGAGAAATAACAATGGGAAACCACCGGTGGTAGCGGTGGTAGTGGTGGCGATCATGCAGCATCGCATTCCTTGACGCGACCTTGAGGGCTCTGTTCGCCGCCACCTTGAATCTCGCCGCCGTCCTCGACGAGCTTGATTCCCATCCACACCTTGATGGATTTCTTGCTCTCCGAATCCCTCTCCGACTCCTTCCGCGACCCACGCTCGCACCCGAGCGACTCCAAATGTTGATTGAAGTCGTGCAGCTTCACCTCGCCCCGGTCATACTCGTTGGAAAGCAGCCAATTCTGAAAAGCGGGGTAAAGTTCCGCGACGGTAACCCGAGCTTCCTTGTCCAATCGGCAGCGCTCATGGATGAACCTTGAGACGAGGTCGGAGTCTACCTTCCACTGCTGGCACGCTTCATCAATTTCTGGGGGCCTACCAAGCCCCGCGGATTGCCGCCGCGCTTCACCCTCGGCGCACCATCGGAGGATTCCATCACCTTCGGCGAGCAACTTGCCCATGAGGTCGCGGTCGATCTCTCCTTTCTTCAACTGAACCGGGCAGTGTACCGGGTACATACGGTTCCAAAAAGCATCGTCCGTGCCTGATGCCTTCGGCAAGAAGTTGGAGTCGATAAGGAGTTTGTGCGTTTCGGGGAAATCCCACTTGGATTGGTACTTCGGACAAACAGTAATCTTCGCGCCTTCGATACCGGACGTCAGCGACTTTAGTCTGGCTTCGTTAATCGGCTCCCCGCGCTTCCACTCCGTCGTCACGGCCACCCGCGCACCTCTTAGCGCCGCGATGTTCTCTTCGATGGTATTGTCCCTGGTTTTCGCACTGAGCGTTTCAGCCCCGATTATCACGGCATAGTCGCCGAGAAGCAGACGAATCAGATTGAGCAACGTGCTTTTGCCGCAATCCGGCTTGCCGTAGACGATGATCACGCACTTTTCGCGCACGTCACCGGTCATGCAGTACCCCAGCAACTTTTGGAGCCACGACACCATGCGCTCGGCGCGAGCGATAACTTCCGGCGAAGCACCGTCGGTGATGCCCATCAGGCGCCGCATGAATTGTTTGAATATCGGGCATTCGGCATCGCCGCGATAATTGCGCCGGATTATCTTCGTGATGAAGCGGCGCGGGTCATGGGATTCGAGTGCGCCGGTCTTCAGGTTGAGCACGCCGTTTTCAAAGGCGAGAAGGTACAGGTCTGCATCGAATTCGGCCACTTCCACCGGGACGCGCGGCAAGGCGGCAACTTGCTCGAGCGCGGCGTTCAACCTTTGCGTGCCCTCGCTTTTGGCGCACCACCCGAGAATCGCTTGGAGCCGCAGCAGTTCCATCAAATCGTCAGGTCGGAGCGCATCCTTTGGCTTCTCCACCAGTGGAGCAATGGCTTTCAGCGCCTGTTCCTCCGTGGCGCGGATCACACCGGCAAGCAGGTTCAGGATGTGGCGGCTGTCGTCTTTGCACCAGTACTTGCCGGTCCACAGATAAAAGCGCTTCTGCGCCGCGCAATACCTGTACTGGCCGTGCCGGACGAGATCAAACCTGATCGCCAGTCCCCGGTCGTTGAGTTTGAGGCGGGGATCGATGAGGTTTACGGCTGTGCCAGCCGCACCGCTGGCGTAATTTGCGCGGGGGTCTAACTTCTCGCGCAGCTCGCGCCAGCCGTATCCCGAGCACGACGCGTGGAAGCAGTGGTAGCCGAGTTTGCCGCCCGCCGCCTGAAAAACGGCGCCGTCACCATGGTCGGGATTCCATGGGCACCGGACAACCCACTTTCGCCCCCCGTCATGTGTAGTGGGACCGCTCACCACATCCAAGCCCACCTTCGCGATCCACTGGTCGATGTTGAATTCTCCCTTCGATTTCGACTCGGTCTTTGCCGCTCCAGCATCGTTTGGTTTGCTCGCTCCATTGGCCTCGTCTGTTTTGCCCGCTCCCTTGGCCTCGTCCGCCAGGCGCTGCAACATTTCCACGGGCACGGGCACCGACGAGCCCGGCAGGTCGATAATCCGCGAAAGCCGATGCGGGCGATCCGCTGTGTCGTCGCCCTTCCGCGCCGTGGTGCCAGGGATTTTAGAGATGCGCGCCGCATTGAACGTGGTTTTGTCCACCTTGATCTGCTTGTCGTCATGGCGCACCGCAAGAGCTCTCAGACACCCGCGTATTAGCTCCGTGGCAGCATCGTCGTTCGGCAGATCTATCCGATAGAGGAGGTGGGCACCGTTGCCGGAATCGATGAGGGCAGGGTCCGGCCATCCATCACGACGCAGCCAGTCGCGGACTACGTGGGAACGACCGATGGCAGCGTCATGCTCGGTATCCGTGGACGATATGCCCGATGGCCTTTCAGGGTCGAGGTCGATCAACAGCCAGCGCCGTCGTTGAATGTCGCGGTCTGTAGTGGTCGCCTGTGCATACGGCTTTGCTCGGTTGGCTGCTCGGGCGAGGAGGGCCGGGTCCACCGGGTTCAACGTAATGTAGACGCCCGGACCTTTGCCGTCGTTCTGGGTTACAGCGCTTGCCAACTTCTCGACGTCGTCGAAATACCCGGAAATCGTCCGCCACTTGCCCGCCTTGACGACGCGCAACTCTGCGACAGCACCGGCCAGCCAGAAGAACAGCAAGAACTTCCGAATTTCAGCGAACACAGCGGCAGGCTGCTTGCTGGCAGGGTGGCAACCAACCGGCGCCGTGGCCACCGGTGCGGTGGCCGTCGTAGTGATGCTGGGCACCGTGGCGGGCGTCACGGACGATTCGGTCGTGGTAGTGTTTCCGCTTTCCATGGGGTCACCTACTTCACCGGCGAGAGCAGTTCCGAAAGCGAAATCCGGTAACAGCGTCGCAGGCCCCACGCCTTCAATTCGCGGCTTCGGATCTTCCTCCAGATCGTGCGCCGGGCCATTCCCGCGATCTGAGCAGCTTCAGTGACGCTGACCAAATCGCTCGGGATAGTCGGCTTTATCCTTTTCAGGTGCTTCGAGGTCATGCAGCCTCCGTTTTCTTGTATTCGGCACGGGATGATTCGGCCGCGGCCCACCGCTGCAGCGTCGCGAAAAAGCCGGTAACGTTTTCGACCGCCTGCCGCGCATCTTCGAGCGCGAGCACGCGCGAGGTGCGGGACTGCCAAAATGCACGGGTGTCTTCGAGAAGCGCCAAACGCGGATCGTCCATCGCCTGAATCTCCGGACCAACTGTGATCTGGCCTCGGCATTCGCGCCGATGGCGGAGATCTGGATTACGGGACAGACGCCCGCTTTAGCGCGGGTCGCACGTTGTAGAACTATTTGTTGCGCAGCAGGAACCTGTGCTTCTTGCCCGCGGCAATAATCACTTCGGTGCGACCACCCGATGCGGCGCGACCGGAGATAGTCACTTCGAAGTACCCATGAACAATTCCGTCCCGCACAATAGCGGTGAGCCTCTCCATCACTATCGCCATGGCCGTCTCCAGGTCGGCACCCTGGTGGTCCATAGTGGCCGCTACGGTTGCGTTGGGTTCCAGCATTGTAGTACCCTCAAGTTGATCCGGTAATTATCCAACCGGATAATATCCTACTGGATAGCACAATGCCGAAAGAAACACAAGAAGACACTTTGATCGCGATGGTCCGTAAGCTGAGAATAGCCTTGGGAGACACGCAGCCACAGTTCGCAGGGCGCCTAGGCTTAGCTCTCCCCACGGTGGTTCGCTACGAGCACAGCCGCCGGCCCCGCGGCAAGGCCCTAGCGTTACTTGAACAGATTGCAGCCGCGAACGGCCTGGAGGAATTTGCTAGCTTCTTTCGGAAGGCGCTCAACGACGAATTGGGTGCCCCCGCGAGCGGGCTGCTGAGCCGGTACGTGCACGTAAAGGATGATCACGAACGCGAGCTTGTCGATGCGCTTCTATATGCCATCCGGCTGGAGGGCGTTGACGAGTACGCCAAGACTGCCAAGGCCATCCGGCGGGTCCTGAAGCCCATCGTGGAACTACAGCGCGATATGCGCGAAACCAGCGATGCTCTCGACGCTCAACGCCGAGCGATCGCCGGCCTGCTGCAGAAAGGCCGTCCGGCCGAGGAGGTCATGAAGTTGTTCAAGATCAGGCCGGAGGCGCTCGCGGAGGCGTTCTTCAAGTGCAGCATGAAGTCTTTGGACGCCAGGGCCTATGAGAAGAAAATGCGCGAGGTCGTGGGCCTGCTGCTGAAGGACGGCATGAGCATCCGGCGCATCGCCGATGAGTTTGCCGACGGCCAGGCAGACGAAATCTATGGCTGCGCCAACGACCTGGGCGACTTCAGAGCGATTAGCGAGTACGACAGGGAAGAGGAGGAAGAGAATAATGCTAAAAAACGGTAGCCAGCACGAGGGCGGCGACTGCCGCGCCGCGGTGATCTATGCCCGCGTCTCCAGCAAGCAACAGGAGACCGAAGGCTTCAGCATTCCGGCGCAACTCGAACTGCTGCGATCCTACGCGGCCACGAACGGCATCACGGTGCTGCGGGAGTTCACCGATGTGGAAACCGCCAAGCAGGCCGGCCGGACCGGCTTCGGAGAGATGATCGCGCTGTTGGCGAAAGC
>CAZAQZ010000154.1:5626-6798 GCA_964487175.1 uncultured Verrucomicrobiota bacterium
CCGAAATTTACGAGATTGGGTCACGATTGACGAGGCAGCCGTGGAGGTCCACTTCGTGAAGGAAAACGTGGTCCTCTCGCCTGACTCCAGGTCTTCGGAGCAGTTCATGCACGGGATCAAAGTCCTCATGGCACGGAATTACAGCCAGAACCTAAGCGAGGAAACGTTAAAAGGGCTGCGGCAGAAGGCGGCACAAGGACTCTGGCCTTCCTACGCGCCGTTGGGCTACACCAACGTGGATGGCCCGAACGGGAAGCGAACTATCATCCCTGATCCCAACTTGGCGCCGGCCATCGCACGCATGTTCGAGAAGTATGCGACCGGCCGATATGCACTCAAGCAGATGGCGAATATCGCACGCGCCGATGGTCTCGGATACCGAAAGAGCGGCGACATGGTGCCGACCTCCACGGTTCACAAAATCCTCCGAAATCGGATCTACTGCGGCGATTTCGACTTCGACGGAACGACGTACCGCGGCACGTACGAGCCGATCGTCACGCGCGAACTGTGGGAAGAGGTTCAGGCCATTCTTGACGGGCGCGGCGCAAAGAAGACCCGGAAGATGAAAGAGCAGTTCGCGTTCAGTGGCATCATCACGTGCGGCCATTGCGGCTGCGCGATGGTGGGGGAGATTAAGAAGGGCCGCTACATTTACTATCACTGCACCGGCTTCAAGGGGAAGTGCCCCGAGCCGTACACACGCGAAGAACTGCTGGAAGAAAAGTTCACCGCCCTGCTGAAGGGCATCGCGTTCAGCGAAGAGACGCTGTCCTGGGTGCGGAAGGCCCTGCGCGAAAGCCACAGGGATGAACGCCAGTTCCGCGACGATGCCATCGCAAAGCTTCAGCGTGAGCACCGGCGGGTGCAGGACCGTATTGACGCCATGTACGAGGACAAACTGGATGGGCGGATCGCCAACGACTACTTCGATGCCAAGGCCGCCGAGATGCGCACGGCTCAGAGCGCCATCCTGCGCGACCTGGAGGCGCACCAGACCGCCAACCACAGCTACATCGAGGAGGGCGTCAAACTCCTCGAACTGGCGCACACCGCCCACGTCCTGTTCGAGAGTCAGCCCCCAGCGGAGAAACGCAAACTCCTGGATTTTGTACTCTCGAACTGCACTTGGAAGGGCGGCGAACTTACCGCGAAATATCGGCAACCGTTTG
>CAZAQZ010000155.1:0-4808 GCA_964487175.1 uncultured Verrucomicrobiota bacterium
TATCGTGACCTTGCCAAGCCAGATCGCAACTGGATGAAATTCCTTCTGGCCTCGTTCCTTTTTTTGGGATTGGGATACATTTTCCTGGCAAACCCGGCCTATGCGAAACAAAGGCAGTTTACAGATCGGGTGTTTTTTTTGCCGGCTCATTGCATCTATTCGATCTGGATCGGTTACGGCCTGATGCTGGGGTCGGGTTATTTGTTCAGCCGGAAACCCGGTCTCCAGTCAGCGGCGTTGCCCGCGGCCATTGTGATCGTGTTGTTGCCGGCGCTTTCGGTCTGGCGGGCTTGGGCCGATTGTGAGAAGCGCGGCCACGACTTCGGATACCAGTTTGGATATTTAATGTTCAAGCCGGGCGGGGGATACCCGGATATGGAGACGGGTGCCGTCCTGTTTGGCAGTACGGATCCAGGCCGGTTTGTGGCCGACCACATGGTGTTTGTGGAAAGCCAGGTGTCCGCGCCTTCGAAGACCCGCCTCCCGCAGTATCCGGACGGCGCAACGTTTGATCGGCGCGATGTTTCCATCATCGCTCAATCCGCACTGGCTGATCCGGCCTACTTGGACGTTCTGCGAGACCATTATGGCTACGACCGGCCCGGGAATGACTTACCGGTTGAGCGCTGGTTGGGACGCGATCAGGCGTACCCGCAGGAGCCCATTTGGATTCCATTGGAACGAGACACGCAGCTGGCTTTCCAGAAATACATTGAGGAGTTGCGCACAAGACCGCCCCTTCCCGGCGAAGAGGTCAAGGTGGAAAACGGCCACGTCAGCGTTCACGGCCCGACGAGCATCATGGCGATCAACGGATATTTGACCCGGATGATGTTTGACAACAACAAGGAGAAGCATCCCTGTTACGTCGAGGAAGGTTACACCATGGCCTGGATGTATCCCTATCTGGAACCCTACGGAATCATCCTGAAGCTGAGCAAGGAGAAGGTTTCCCAATTCAGCCCATCAGACGTGGCTCGCGACCACGCCTACTGGGATAGCTTGTTCGAACAGCTCATGTCCAACGCAAAATTCGAGCGCGATGGTGAAGCGCGGAGGACGTTCTCGAAGTTACGGACTGCCATTGGCGATCTGTACGCTTTTCGCAAGATAAACGAGGAAGCCGAGTACGCTCTGAAGCAGGCCGTTGCGCTCTGTCCGGATGCCGCCACCGCGAACTTCCGGTTGGCGCAGTTCAATGTCGATTCGGGGCAGTATGATCGTGCTGTGGAGACGTTGAACGATTACGAGAAAGTTGATCCCTACAACGTAAAGGCGCGGGAAGCGATCAAAGCCATTGAAAACATCAGGGCGCAGGACGGCCAAATTCACCAGTTGGAACAGCAATACAGCGCGGAACCCAACAACCTGCAGGTAGTGCTGCAGTTGGTCACAGCATACGCGCAATCGCGGCGGATGGATGCGATGGATGCGCTGGTGGACACGTGGGCGCCCCGACCGGATTTCTCCTCAAACGATCTGCTTCAAGTCGCTGGGTACTATTCCCAGATGAATCGGTTGGACCGTGTGACGTTGCTGTTGTCGGTGTTTGTCCGGCGATTCCCGCAGAGTCCGCTGGGATGGTATGATCTGGCAGTGATCCACAGCGCCCACAATGAGTGCCAGGCCGCCATCAGCGCGCTGCAGCGAGCGCTGGCGCTTGACGACGAGCGAGGCGAGGTCCGCTCCATCGCCCGGCATGATCCGCGGTTGAACAACTGCAGGGGCGAACTCCAATTCCAACAACTGATTGCAGAGCAGCCTGGCCGGCCCCCAAGCCCGCTGCCCTTCACGGTAAGTCACTAATCGTAATCGCCTGCAGATTTTTGGCTGTGTTTTGCAAACTTGGCCTGCCTAGTGCTTTAGCATCCGATAAGTTGATGAAGGAGGCCAAGTCCAGCCAGCAGTCCGACAAGACGAACGCATTACGTGCGCTAAAGATCGCGATTGTTGAGGGGGCCACTTGGCGGTATGAACAAATCGTTGCGGTGGCAGTCAAAGCGGGGGTGACAGACGATGAAATTGATGAAGCCGCCCACCATGCCCTCGAAGCACTGCTGGGCGCAGCCGAAATCCCCCTCACCATGCGCGAATTGGCACTCGTCGTCCGTCAAGGCACCCAATTCCGCCGCTAAATCGCTCCTCCAAGAAGGGCCTGCCTGCGTTTGTCGTTTCGCTTGACCATTCCCGGTCGTCATGATAGCGTCCAGCGCTTTACGACCGCATAACAACTGCACACAGAAAGAGTTCCATTGTACCCACAAGGCATGCCCATGAGAATCTTCGTCGCCAGCATTTTGCTTTCCTCCGTTGTTGCCATTAACTCCGTCTTCGCGGCAACCAACGCTCCTAACGCCTCCTCCAAGTCGTCAACCGCCGCCGCGGCAGCGCCCACTCAGGCTACCGACGACGCGGTCGCGCGGGTCAATGGCAAGGTGATTAGCCAAAAGGAACTCGACATTGCCGTGCAAGCCGTGATTGCACGTTATGCACGGGGTGGCCGTTCCATCCCGGCGCAGCAGATTCCGGCGGTCCAGCACGAGATACTCGATGACATGGTCAGCAGGGAACTCATGTTGGAAGAGGGCCAATCGCACCCGCCCACGAATATCGACGCCGAGGTAAAGACCCAGATCGATAAAATGAAGGCCCAGATGGGTGGTGACGAAGGATTGGCCGCCGGGCTGAAGGAAGCAGGCGTTACGCTGGAGGACTATACCCGGCGCATGCGGGACAATATCATTATCCAGAATGACATGGAGACCGTCGTCGCCTCAAAGATCACGGTCAGTCCCGAGGAAACCAAGGCGTATTACGACGCCAATCGCGAGAAAATGAAACAGCCCGAAATGATCCGCGCCAGTCACATCCTCGTGCGCGTGTCGCAGGAAGCTTCGGACGACATCAAGAAGGCAAAGCGGGCCCAGATCGATGCCGCACGTTCTCTCATCAAGAGCGGTGAAAAATTCGCCGACGTGGCCAGGAAAGTATCCGAGGATCCAGGCAGTGCAGCCAACGGCGGCGATCTGGGACAGTTCGGGCGCGGCCAGATGGTTCCCGAATTCGAGCAGGTGGCGTTCTCACTCAAAACAAACCAGTTGAGCGACGTCGTGACGACTCAGTTTGGCTACCATTTGATCATGGTCACGGAGCACACTCCGGCCAAGGAAGAATCGTACGATGAGGTAAAGGCCGACATCGAGAAATTTCTTAAATACCGCAAGAGCACCGATGCCGCGCGCGACCACGTGAAAGATCTCCGCGCCAAGGCAAAAGTCGAAATCCTTCTTCCGCCACTGGAACCGGCCTTCACGCCGACCGATGGAGTGCCATCGAAACAAACTCCCACGGTGGAAACTCCGCCCGTCGCAGCCCCGGCCCCCGTCGGAAAATAAGAACTGCCTCAGGCCACTAGGATTCGTCGCCAGGTTTGACGGTAATATCGACCATGAGGTCGGTGGCAATTCGCTCGAGAGCCTGTTGAAGCTGTTTGAGGCCGCAGGTTTCCGGCAGTTGCACCCGGGCCGTGGCATGGAACAGGGGGCCGCCTGACATCGCCGCGCTTTCGCATCGCGTCGTCAACTCCTCTACGTTCACTTGCTGTTGCGCCAGCGTAAGCGAGATCTGGCGAACGATCCCGGGACGGTCGTGCCCGACCGCTTCCACAACGGCCAACCGCCTTGATATCTGGGAAGGGTTGGTGTTGTCCTTTTGGGTCCTCACGAACAGTCCTTCAGACTCGAGGGACCGAAGCGCCGTCAGAAGCTCCTGTTCCCGTTCAGCCGGAATCTCGACGCGGAGGACGCCAGCGAACTGGCCACCCAGATGAGCCATGCGGCTCTCGATCCAGTTGCCGCCTAGATCCGCAATTACCCCGGATAGACGGCCGACCAGACCCGGACGGTCAGCGCCTATGACGGTCATCACTAGGGAAGTTTGCATGTCTCTCTGTTACGCCGTCGAAGGCCTGATGGCAAGCCCGGAGCTGTGGCCGATGGGAGGGGGGAATGTTCCTGGAACATGTCAAAACCTATTGCGCAATGTACCGCAGTTGACGTCGCAGCCGAAAGTTTTATAGACTTCTGTGCCAACTGATGTGGACAACGACGCTGATTCTTGAATTGGTTCTTCTGGGGGCGCTGCTAACGCTCTCCGCGTTTTTCTCGGGGACAGAAATCGCCCTGTTCTCGCTGAGCAAGCTGCAGGTGCGCCGCCTGCGCCAGGAACATCCGCGGCAGGGACAACAAATCAGCGAGTTGCTCGACCAGCCGAATCGCTTGTTGTCCACCATCCTGCTGGGCAACACGGTGGTCAATGTCAGCGCCGCTGTCGTCGGCTACGGGATGATTCAAACACTCTGGCCGCGGCAACCGGAGGCGGTGGCGGTGACGGTGATGACGCTGCTGATTCTGTTGGTCGGTGAAGTCGTCCCCAAGACGCTGGTGATACGCCATCCCGAACTGTATGCGTTGCATCTGGCGGGACCGACTCATTGGATTCTCATCTCGACATCCCGTGTGCGCCGCGCCGCCGAGGCGGCGTCGATGGCGTTGGTCAAATGGATCGAGCAACTCCCTTACTTTTCAGCGCGCAAAGCCCGCACAGGCGCACCGACCGAAGACGAGTACCGCACCTTGCTCACCATCAGCGAGCGGGCCGGGGTGGTCCGCAAGGAAGAACGGGACATGGTCAACAAAATCCTCGCGCTGGAAAATATGCAGGTCAGCGAAGTCATGACGCCACGCCTGGACATGCAGTGCGTTGAGGACGCCATGAGCCGGGACGAGATGGCGGCGGCATTGCGCAAG
>CAZAQZ010000155.1:4818-6742 GCA_964487175.1 uncultured Verrucomicrobiota bacterium
GAGGATTCCCTGCCCGACGTGCGGCCGCAAAGGCCGCGTGCCGATCATCCATGAGTCTCCCGACACAGTGGAAGGCATCCTCAACGTCAAGGAGTTCCTCACCAATCCCGGCCGGGAATTGGACGAGGCGGTCGAAATGCCGAATTTTGTTCCCGATACGATGAGCGCCGCGAAGTTGTTGAAGAATTTCCGCAAACAGGAGCACCCCGTGGCGATCGTGGTGGACGAGTACGGCGGAACGCAGGGGATGGTCACGCTGGAGGATATCCTCGAGGAGATTGTGGGGGAGATTGAGGACGAATTCGATACCAGCGAAATCATGGTGCAGAAGCTCGACAAACAGCGGTTCCTCATCAATGGCAAGGCACGGCTGCAATTGGTCAACGAACAGTGCGGCCTGTCGCTGGCGGCAGCCGACGCGGAGACGATCGCTGGCTGGATGATTGAGCAATTGGGATCGCTGCCCAAGGATGGCGAACAGGTGCAGGCGGGCAACGTGCGCGCGACGGCCCGTAAAGTGGTCAAGAACCGCGTGCTCGAAGTGGTCCTGCAGATCGAGCCAGGGTGACATGGCGATCCCCTGGCACATCTTTGCAATCGTGGCAGGCCTGCTGGCCTCGGCGTTCTTCTCCGGCATCGAGACGGGGTTAATCTCGCTGAACCGTGTGCGCTTGCGTAACGAGGTGGAGCGAAAGAACCGGCGCGCGATGATCCTCAGCACATTTGTCGAGAACACGGAGCGGCTGCTGGGAACGACGTTGATTGGCAACAATCTGGGCAACGTGCTGGTGGCTGTCTCGGTCTCCGCGCTGGCAACACATTTGATGGGGTCCAGTACCTGGGTGGCATTTGGCGCAACCATCGTTGCGTCCGCCTTGCTGCTGGTGTTTGGGGAGATCACGCCGAAGACGCTGTTTCGCAATTACTCGCACCGGTTGTGCATGGACGTTGCCGACGTGCTGAATACGCTGGGATGGGTGTTCGCGCCGCTGGTTTTTTTGCTGGGAATGCTGATGCGTGGCATCGCCCGCCTCGGCAGCGGCGCGGAGCAACCGAGGAGCTTTTTCGTGACCCGTGAAGAACTCAAGTACCTGGCCAAGGAGGGCGAGGTTGGCGGCGCATTGACTCCAGACGAGCGGCAGATGATCGATGGCGTGTTTGATTTCCCCTACAAGACCATCCAGGAGATCATGGTTCCGGTATCCCGGATGGTCACGGTATCACCCGGCACGCCCGTGCAGGAGATGCTGGAAATCTCCCAGCGCACGGGGTATGCCCGGCTTCCCGTGCGGGAGGCCGACAAAATCCTCGGCGTGGTCAACGTTTATGAAATCCTTTTTGAAAATGCCGCGCACGACGCTCGCCTGACACGGGACCTGATGCAGGCGCCGCAATTTGTCCGTTCGACGGACCGGATCAATCGCGTGTTGCCCGTGCTTCGCGCGAGCCGCAATCCGATCAGCGTCGTGATCAATCCCGAAGGCAGGCTGGTCGGAATTGTGACGATCGAGGACATCGTCGAGGAAATCGTCGGCGACGTCGAAGGTTAAGCCTGGTCGTCAGATTTTGGTCGGGGTAACGGAACCGGTCGAGGCGCGACGGCTCGCACTGGACAGGCTTGCCACGGAAATGATGAAGATCACCACCGCGACGACCAGCAGGCCGATGAGCCAGCCCATGTGAAAGACGCCGCCGATGCGCTCGAGAAACCCGCTTTGCAGGATGTCGTCGCTGGTGGCGATGTTCATGTATTGACCATAACCATTTAAGAAAACTGCCAGCATCGCGACAAAACAGGCGAGGAACCCGCCAGCCAACAAGGAACCGTACCTCCGTTGGCCGAGGTAGATCTGCCCCAGGCCCGGCAGCACGAAGTTGAGCGTGATCGCGAACCGCAGGCTCCTGGGCGGTGGCTGATTTGCGA
>CAZAQZ010000156.1:0-6740 GCA_964487175.1 uncultured Verrucomicrobiota bacterium
ACGCATCCCATTCCTTCGGTCCGCCCTTGCGCGTGGCCAGCGATGGATCGCGCTTCAACATCGCCTCCACCGTATTGGCTTCGCCGAGGATGGCCGCTATATATATGGTGGCGGATGCGAGGGAGGGTTGCCTGGCGAGAAGCTTCTTCGCTTCGGTTTGGTTCCCGTTGCAGGCGGCTTCGAGGAATGCCGACACATTCGGATCAAGATGGCGGGCCAGGGCTTCGACGTGGGCTTTGAGTTTGGGCCAACTCTCAAATCCGTACTCGCGGGCGATGACAAGCTGGGCATCGCTTAACAGAAACGGCGCCGCCTGGATTTCCTGTTCGTTGGATTGTGAGAATCGCGGATGAGATGCTTTGAGGCGTTGAATCGCCTCGGGATTTCCCGTGTTTCGGGCTTTGAATAGATCCTTGGCCTGGTGTTTGAGGTGATCCAGGCTCGGGCTGGACGGCAACTGCTTCACTGGCATGGCGAACTCCTTTCATCATATGCCTGGCGTCCGCTGTTTCAGGCCGAAAGTAGTTCGTTACGAACTGCTATCTTCAATAAGGTGGACTTCTGTCCTTCCCGCGGACGGGTTGCGCCCTCAGCACAGGGCAGATAACTAACCAAAAAGCCGGACGTAAGCAAGTGCAAAACACCCCAACGAAGGTGGTCGTTGTGGTGCTCGCGCGCAGATTATTTCGGACCTGCAGGCTCGGGCGAAAAAAAACGACCCGAATGCGAAAAGGTGATTGACAACGATAACGCGTTTATGTTATCGATAACACTCACACAGGGATAAGGGAGCACGGCGAAGGCTCCAAGGCGTTGAGCAATCGGTGATGCAGAGGCGGGGATAACAGCTTCATCAATCGTCGGGAGGAACCACAGCATGAACTTTCGCGCAGCGGTTATCGGTTTGGGTCTGGGGTTGGCGGCGGCAACAATGGCGGTACCCGCCCATGGCTTTAATGGTTATATCGCCATGACGAACGGGTATTTCTATGATACGAGCACAGGACAGCCATGGGTAAACCATGGCGTTGCGTATCAAACATGGAATCGTCCGTTGGGCGTGTGGCAAACGCCGGCCCAGATCGACTACGATCTGGACCAGTTTGTTAAACTGGGGGCCAACAGCATCCGCGTGGATTTTGTGTGGGAGGAGATCCAGTTGGCCGGCTTGGGCCAGTTCAACTGGACCAACTACGATTATCTGGTGCAGTCGGCGGAGAGACACGGGCTGCGCGTGTTCCCCTTGATCGGTTACCAGTGGCCGCCGGCCTGGTTCCCCGATAACTACTACACGATGCATCCGCCGGCGACGGACTCCGAAGGGTTCTATCACACGAATTACTGGCAGTCGGACATCCTGCGGTACGAGGATCCGGCCGTGCAGACATTGTATACGAACTTTATCGGAAACGTGTGCAGCCGGTATGCGACCAACAAAGCGGTGGTGGCGTGGATTGTCGGCAATGAATATGGCTATTTGGGATTGTGGAGCGGCATCCTCGACGGGTACGACCCGGAATCCATCGCGGCGTTCCAAAATTACTGCCAGAGCAACTACACGACGATTGCCAACCTCAACGCGACGTGGGGCACGAGCTTCGGAAGTTTCAGCAATATCACCATGGTGAATGATTATTCGGCCTATGGTCCTCCCGGGGCCGAATGGGCCGATATGGGTCAGTGGCGGGAGAATTCCATCGCCCACTTCACGTCACTGGGGGCCGAGGCCGCGCGGAAGGCCGACCCGAACCATCTGCTGTCGTACTCGACCGTCGGCATGCAGTGGGGCGAGGAAGATTGGCGGTGGCATTTTGAAAGTCGTCAACGAATTACGCAGCAGTGCTCCGCCGTGGGAGCGCCGCTGTCATTCTTTTCCGTCAATAACTATCCGTGGGGGGAACTGGGCCATGAATCCGAACAGGGACGATGGGGCGTGCTCTATACCAAGAAGACCACGGGCATTCCCGTGATGTATAGCGAGACGGGCTTTACCAGCACCGAGACCTTGTGGCCGGGCATGGACGAAAACCAGCAGGGAACCCTGACGGCCGACTCGCTGTGGGAAGGACTGGAAACCGGCGCCATCGGCACGCATGTGTTCTCCTGGATGGATCGTACGTACATTGACACGCGCGAACAAGGCTTTGGGATCGTCACGTCAAACCGGCGGATCAAGCCCGCCTACTGGGCCGTGCAAGCCGCCTATGATTTAATGGGGCAAGTCAATATCAACACCCTGTTGGCGGGATCCAGCAATCGACCGCCGGATGTGGCGTTTCTGTGGACCGATGCCAATGATTCGGAGCACAACCGCTACGAGTGCGAAATGCAGCAGATGGCCGGGGCGCTGGAACGGCTGGGGTTCGAGCCGACCTGGATGAACTTGAGTGACCTGGCCTCGGGGGCGTACACCAACTATAAAGTCGTCATTCTGCCGCGCAACTTGCGCGTGGACACCGCGATTACCAACACGGCCGGGACTGTGATGAGTGTGATGGACTTTATCCGCACGCAGGTGATACCCGCCGGCGTAAACATTTTGGCCAGCGCGGACCTGCCCGGCAATCAGGATTGGCACGGCCACACATTGACGAATTATGTCAGCGAGTTGAGTTCGATCTTCGGCATTGATGCCACCGACGTGGGCGGCAACGAGACGCCGGCGCGGCTGGGTGAATTTGTGGAGTTTGATTGGAAGCCAATCGACGTCACCTTTACCAACAACGCCCTCGGCGCCGTGACCAACAACTACGATTACCAGCCGCAGGTTTGGAAATACAACGATGAAATCAATGTGACCAACGGCGGTGTCCTCTGGGCCACGATGGACACTTTCCAGAACAAAGGGTTTGAGTCTTCCACCACCAATCTCGCGCCCTGGAGCAGTTGGGGCAACACCATCCTGCAGACGAATTGGGGCTGGCAACTCGAGGGAAACAACATGCTGCAAATGTGGGGCAATTCCGGCATTTGGGCTGACTTCCCCGCCGTGCCCTATGGCCATTACACCACCAGCACCTATCTGCGAAACAACAACAATGACCCGTTGCTAAGCAACTCAATTGCCTACGTATCCACGGAGTGGTACGACGTGAGCAACAATTTTCTCGGCAAAACCAAGTCTCCACTCTTGACCACCTACACACCCAGCAACAGTTGGGTGCGTTACGTCGCGGACGGCACCGCGCCAGCGAATACGTACAATGGGCGGCACGTGATCCAGATCGTACCGGCCAACCTGCTGACCAACGACACCCTGCAGGGATCTGGCAGCGTTCCTGCCGGTTGGTCGAATTGGAACCCCGGCAACCAGGGTTCGGACACCAGCTATATCCTGGGCGACGAGACCAATACGTGGATGTTCTGGTATGACGCAGGGATTTGGCAGGATGTGACCAACGGATTCTCCGTCGGTGATACACTGAGTTACGGCGGTTACCTGCTCACGCCGGATTGGGACCCGCTGATCGGCGGTACCAAGTACGGGGTTATCCAACTGGAGTTTTACAACAGCGGCGGGACCTTGTTGTCAACTTTCTCGGCAGGCCCGACAGTCAGTTCCTCCACGCCGACGGATATCTGGACGTACGCGTCCGGTACGGCGACGGTGCCTGCTGGTGCGACCGACGCGCGTCTGGTGGTGCGGTGCAATAACTTCACCAGCGGCAACGGACGCTTTATGGCCGGTGATGTGTTTATCCAAAACACCTCGAAAGGTGGCGGCTCGGTGTATGTCGACGACTACACGCGGTCACCGGCGGTTGTTGTGAAGAACAACGGCACTTCGAAATCCGCCATTTTCCTGTACGCGGTGGGCGACTTGAGTCCTAACGGATCCGCCGCCGACGGCGGTGTGATGGACATTCTGCCCTGGAAATGGCGCTCTGACGTGTTGGGCTCGATTATGGAGAATTACTTCGGCCTGACGCCCAAGATCCAGGTGCTCGGCACGAATGGGTTCCTGTGTCTGCCCGAGTACCGCACGCTGGCGGACGGCTCGTTGTTGATGATGATCAAGAACTACCAATATATTCTGGACACCAACGTCTGGACCTACACGGGCGTTACGAACGGGGGACCGCCGGAGGTGTTCACCATCAGCAGCCCCTTGCTGACGAACAAGACCGTCGAGGCCTTCTACGCCGGCCAGATCATTGCGACCAATTGTAGTGGCACCGTCACGTTGACGCTGCCGCCTGACGGGATGGAAATGCTTCACGTGTATTCCGCGCTTCCCACCCAGCAGGTTGTTCTCATCAACGATGCGCCGTCCACTGTGTACCCACTTGGGTTTGAGTCCTATAGTGTGGATGTGCAGTACGACACGCGCGGCGTCCCGCTTACGCTGAATCTGTCATTCAACGGTGGTCTGACCAACGCAATCTACCAGCAGGTCAGCACCAATGTGACGGGCATTGGAACGAATTCGTTCTGGATTTGGATCCCCGGACCCAATCAGAGCGATCCGAATTACATCTCCACACAGGATGGCGGCACGTATCAGTTCACGGCCTGGTTGTCGAACAATTCCAGTAACGTCGTCGTCAAATCAACCCCGTATCCGACCGAGTTGTTGTGGGGTGTGCGGCCGATCACAACCATGCCGACCAGCCTTACCCCCGGCCAGCAGGTCAATCTACAGGTGACCTGGCAGAACCTGTTCGAACCGTACTGGTGGGCAAACACGACGGTAAGTCGCAACCAGAGTTACCCCGTTCGCGTTGCTGTGTTCCGCTCCCTCAAGACCGAAGCGCAGTACCCGGGACATCTGGCCCGCGTGAACCAGGTCGACAATTGGCTGGAGAGCATGGGCTACGTCGGCAATCCACTGGATATCGCGTTCAGCAACCTGGTTGTTTCCGGTCTGTTCACCGATAACTTTACCAATAGTAGTTACACCAACAATTGGTTCCGGGAAGCTGGCGCAGGCAACTGGGCGGACACGAATTCGACCCTGCGCGCCTGGCGCATCGGCAATAGCGACAACATGCTCAGCCACGGCAGCCTGTCGTGGAGTAATTATACGGCCTCGGTGTTCTTCCGCTACAACACACAGGACAACTACTTCAACGACGCCGACCTGTATGTGGACTTCCAGAACCGCAGTAACTACGTCTGTGTCGGCATGCAGAACTACTATGGTTCCTGGCAGGTCCAATATACGGTCCGGGCCGGCGGGGTGGTCCAACAGTTTGGTTTGCTGGATACATTGCAATTCACCAACGATCCGACGACCAACGTCTGGTACAACCTCCAGGTAGCCGTCGCGGGGCCCACCTATACGGTCAGTTACAACGGACAGAGCCTGGGTTCGTTCACCTGTACCAACTTCCCGGCAGGCAAGGTGGCTCTCGGCACCCGCGCTGCGCAACTCGGGGTCTGGGATCCGACATATGAATACTCCTTCATCGACGATGATGAGCTGAATCCCACGAATTACACCACGGGCGTTGTCGATGCGCCCGTCAACCTGGATTATGGGTACCTCGATGGGTACTATGGCACACTCATCCTGGCCGACGTGGCCGTGATGAGCGATCTCGAGGTTTCCAATGTCCAGACTTGGATTACCAACGGCCTGAATTGCCTCATCGCCACGGATGGCGGTGTGGCGCGCACCGAGCCCTCGGGTGCCAGTGGCGCCGGACGCATCGAGTCACTGTTTGGCGTCATCCCCGGGATCAGCGTCGTGTCGAACCTGACAACACTGACCATCGGTCCGGAAACCCACTACGTGACACATGACTACAGCGCCGGCTCGACACTGTCGTTAGTCACCAACTGCGCTGCAAACGCGTGGACGACGTTGAATGGCGCCTCAGCGCTTGCCACCGCCAACAACGGAACCATGACCGTCCCGGCGGTGCTGGTCAATACGATCACGATCAACTCCAATGCACCGGCCAAAGTGTTCTGCATGAACCTCGCTGACGACACGGACGGCCTGTTGACCAACGCATTGAGTCTGCTGGCCGAGCGCGCGTTCCAATGGGGACAACAGAACGAGTTCCTGATGACTCTGCAACTCAAGTACCAATCGCCCCCCGGGGCCAACGATCTGGTGTTGTATGCCACCAACATCTGGATAACGAGCGCCAGCGGCACCAACGCGTTGGACTTCACGCTTCCGACAACCGGTCTGATGACCGGCACCAACCTGTACTGGGCGATGTACATCGCTCCGTGGGACGCGACCAATGGGTGGCTCGACCAGGAGGGCTACTATTCATCCCTGAGCAACAGTCCTTACACGACTCTGGGAGGCACCGGCCTGCAGATCTTCGGCATCACCACCAACGCGTACGCCGGCCGCGGCTGGGATATGTGGATAGGCTACAACACGCAAGGCACGAACCTGACCCTGGCCTTTGGCATCCAGAAGCAGGGCAACATTGCCGATGCGGTTAACTTCTCCAGTAAGAGCTTCATCGGCTGGACGACGAATGCCAGCTCCAATATTGCCTGGAGCTTCACCTCGACAAACCGGCTGCGGGCATCAGTGATCGGGAGTTTTACCAACGACAGCACGATCACACGCACCTCGCTGAATATCAGCAACGCCCCGGTGACGTACGACTACGACGTGTACTTCGGGAGCAACGCGGTCGAAGGCGGTGTGCTGTATCGCGGTGTGCGCATGGATATCAGCCCGGGCAAGGTGGGTTGGGAGGATGGCGCCAACAACTTCTGCACGATCACCAACCTGACAACCAATGTCCTGCACCGGATCACGTTGACAG
>CAZAQZ010000157.1:0-6722 GCA_964487175.1 uncultured Verrucomicrobiota bacterium
CCAGCCAGCGCCGTAAGCGCCGCCGCCGGGGAAGTTGGTGCCGTCGAATAGTTGCAGCCCCGCATTTACAAGTGTTCCCACCTGCGTGGTAGTGGCGAGCGTAGCCTGGTCAAAATTCACTGAACCGCCGCCGCCCGCCGCCTGCAGGTATCTCAACACGATACGTGCAAAGGCAGCGTTCGCCGGCGAAACCGCTGTGACGGAAACATTGGTGTACCCCGGCGCCGTGCTCTTATCGACCGCGTTCACCGCGTTCGACTGAAGAATTACCCCGTTCGCGTCGAGGAATTCGAGTGCCAGTACAGCGGTGTTGCTTCCCTGCACCGGGTCGCCGACGCGATTCTGTGCCCACACGCTGGCCGTCCACGTCTCCGCGGGGCGCGCCGGGATGTCCTGATACAGGCCGGTTTCCGGAACCTGGCCATCGGATTGCGCGAGAACACGGACCGATCTCGTTCCTTGATAAATGTTGATGGGTGCCGTTTCGGCCACAATATTGCTGGTGGCACCATAGAAGTTCCAACTCACGAAATCATTGGCATCGCCCTCTTCGAAGTCGCCATTAACCAGCACGCGCAGGTTGTCAACGGTCTGTGACGTAATGGGAATGAGCTGCGCGTCGTCGAAGTCGGCGGCACCGTGCTCGAAGTTGAACTGATTGAACTCCATGACGATGCGGACATAGGCGGAATTGGTCGGGGCTTCCTGGCGGATCGTGTATTGCGTGTAGTTCGGTGGCGTGTTGCTCTTGACTGCCGTCAGCGCATATTGCGACAGCAAATCCCATGAGTTGTCGTAGAACTCCAGCTTGAATCGGGCGGTGTTGTGAAGAGTGATCAAATCCTGCGGGCGGTTGGCCGCCCATACTGACGCCTGCCACATCTGGCCCACGGTCGCAGTCTGCGATTGCATCAGCCACGATGTATTGGTGCCGCTGTTGAACTGGCCGAACATCTTCGCGCAGTGCTGACCGTCCAGCGCGTTCTGTGGCACCTCATCCGGGAGGATGTTCCCGTTGTCATTGACCGTATTCCAATTGGGGAAGGCGTTGTCCTCGACCCACTCAAAGTCTCCATTGGGCAGCGATTGGCCATCCCAAGTCTGGTACGCGCGTACGTAGTCAATCAGGTGATATTGCGGCCACTGTGTCGTCGAGTCAGGCCAGCCGGGCCAGTCACCGCCCACGGCCGTATTCAAAATCAGAAACATCGAATTGGTGGGGATGCAGCGGTAACCGGTGAACGTGTTGACGCCGTCCTGGTACCACGCCAGATATGACGGGTGCCATTCCATCGCGAATGTGTGCCAATTCGCAGTCCAGTCCATGTTCCACCACACTGTCGTGTTCTCGGTGAGCCCGCAATTCCACGGGTAGCCACCGCAACAATCAACGCACCACTGTGGAATCGGTCCACAGTGATGTCCGACCACCAAATTATCGGGAACGCTACCGACTAATTCCGTGATGTCGATCTCCGGTGGCCACGAAACGTAATCGAGCATCCAATGCGCCGGCCAGATCCCCTTACCCGTTGGGAGTTTGGCGCGGATTTCAATGCGCCCTTGTAACGTATCCCAGTGGCCCGCCGTGGTGACCTTGCCGGAGCCAAACCAATACCAGTTCGTTGAATTCGAATCATAATAGGCTTTTGGTTCGCTCTTCAACACGAGGTAGCCATTGGCCTCCGAGACCTCATCGGGGGTATAGTATTCTGCTTCGTTATTGCCGTTGTTGGGGCCGACGTTGATATTCCATTTGGAGTTGTTGACAGCGTTGCTGTTGAACTCGTCGTCGAAACTCATCGCCCAGCCTGCCTCGTTCCAGTCGCGATCCGCCTTCACGGTTGTGGGAAACGCCGCCTGCATGAAAAGCACGCAGGCACCCACCAGAAGTGGAAGGAACCCAAAGAGCTGTAGTCTTCGGATGTTCATCTTAGTCTCTTCCCGAACGAAGCCACGGCCTCCGCTGCGACCAGAGAAAGCAGCCCGCACTTGAGGCTGCCGGCGCGCTCAATACACGAAACGCGCCCGCACAAAGATATTCTTTTAGGTCTTATTGCAAACGTTTGCAAGAAGAATATTCCGCTGGTCTTAGTCCTTTTGCTTTTCAATCTGCCAATTGCGGTTCTCAAATTCAAATTTCCTCTCCTATGGCACCAACCGAACTCGATAGAACCTCGGCACCGTGTTGGTCGCGGCTCCGATGTCGAGGTAGTTGGTGCTCGAGCCATTCAGCATGATGTTCTGACTGATGTTTGAGTAACTGGCTAACAAGCTCGATGTCGCTTGCAGAACATTCGTCCTGCCACTGCCACACGTCCAAGTCACGCGCATATCGTTGCCCTGCGCAACACTCGACGTGATCCGAAATGCGGACGCGCAGTCGGTCGGATCGGTCCCCGCCAGGAATTCCTGCAGGTTGGAAATGCCGCAGCCATCCGGGTCGGCGCCCGGCGCGGCTTGCGGACACGTCACGCAGCCGAAGTACTGCAGCTGCCATGCGTCCGGCAATCCATCCCCATTCCCATCGTACGAACCGGTCGCATAAATCACGTACGAGATATTGGTCCCGATCCCGCCGACATTGTTCGTGGCCACTGCTGTGAGCTGGTTGGTGCCGACGGCAAGACCTGACACCGTGGCGATCCAATTCGCGAACCCGTTCACACTCGTCGCCGCGTTGTTGTTCACCTTCACGCCGGTGGCTCCTGATGCGATCCCCAATACCGTGACTGTCGCATTCGTCGTATACGACCCGTCAAGCGGCTGTGTGACCGTCAGACACAGCGACGTCGCGCTCAGCACGGCTGCGCTGGAGGTCATCGCAGGCCGGCATGTCCCGCCGACCAGCACATCGTACGAACCTGCATCGCTAGGTTGCACGCTGGCAATCGTGTATGTGGAACTCGTGGCCCCTGTAATGTTCGACCCGCCGCCGTTGTCGCCATTGAGCAAGTCGGGTGACCCACCATGGCCGTAAACGCTATCCGCAGCGCTGTCGGAGTTCGCACCAAAGGTAATGTTATTGAAGAAGAAATCCTGCGCAACCCCGCCTGTGCCGGGGTTGTAAATGAACGGCCGGATCCGGTCGATGCCGCCGGTGCCCAACAGATTTCCCGTGAACGGCCCGAACACCGACCCATCGCTCAACCGCGTGAAGCTCATCGAGAACGTGTTGGTGCCCGTCAGCGTGAACACGACGCGCAGTCCTTCGGTCGTCAGCGGGATCGTGGTATTAACCGGGCCGTTGCTCACACCGTCGTTCTCATTGATCAAGTAATCCCCGCTGGTGCCGTCTGCATACAATTCAAATTGGTTATTAGTTCCCGTGTCGCCACCGGCGCGTAAACTAAACCCGGCAAGCGCGCCAATCACGACAGTGCCATTGTCGATGTCGATGCCGACTGTTTGGCCAACGGCAAGCGGCGTCGAAGACAGGCGGCGTGCCTCGGTCAGATTGCTGGTGTTGGCGTACATCGCCCATGCCCGGCCACCCGTGTCGATGTCCCCGTCGCCATTCGTGTCACCAGAAGCATTATTAGAGGTCGAAGACCCGACATAGAAACCGGCCAACGCGGCGTTCGCATTTGCCGTCAACACCCAGCCGCTGGCCCAGCCGACACCGCGTTTCCTCCACTGGTAATTCACACCGTTGCCGGCGGCCGTTACAGAGAAATTCGCCGGGCTGTTGGAACAAACTGTCAATGCACCCTGCGGCTGCACGCTGATGGATGGAAGCGCATTAACAGTGAGGGCCGCCACCGTTGAGGTCGCCGACGCGCATGGGGAGTTTCCAACAACGATCACGTCAAAATCGGCGCCTGAATCGGCTATATGCGTTCCCGTCAAAACCAATGTATTGGACGTCGCGCCGGAGATCGATCCGCCATTGCTCAAGGCCACGCCATTCTTACGCCACTGGTAGCTCGCCGGATTGTTTGCGGTCACTGTGAAGCTGGTATTCCATCCGTCGCAGGTGGTTTGCGCCGATGGCTGGGCCGTGACAGCGGGCGGCAATACGATGTTCAGACGGCCCGGTCCCGAGGTGACTGAAGTGCACGGTGCGATGCCACTCACGACGCAGTTAAACGATGCGCCATTGTCGGCCACGCCCACGCCGGTTAATGTCAGCGTGGCCGTGGCAGACCCGGAAACCGTGCCGCCGTCGGCAAGCGGCGTAGTGTTCTTTTGCCACCGGTACGTCAAGCCCGAGCCGGTGGCCCCGACGGTGAAGGTCGGATTGCCGGAAGTGCACAACGAGACGTCGGCGGGTTGGTTGGTGATTGCCGGCGCTGCGTTCACCGTCAACGTCGCCGTAGTCGAATTGGCTGAGCGGCAGCCCGCCGCGCTGACGGAAACCGAAAAGGACGCTCCGCTGTCGGCCAGTGTCAACCCGGCCAGGTTCAGCGTCGGGGTCGCGGAGCCCGAGACCGTTCCGCCGTCGAAGATGTTCGTGCCGTTCTTTATCCATTGATACGTCAGGCCGGAGCCAACGTTAGCTGTGACGGAGAAGCTGGCGTTCCCGCTCGAGCACGCCATCTGCGACTGCGGCTGCTGTTGAATCGTAACGTTGGCTGTGACAGTCAACGCTTCCACTGAGGAGTCGACACTGCATCCGGTGGGGCCGATGAGGAGAGCGTCATACGTGGTTTGGTCGTCATTGCCGCCGACGGGATTGATGGTCAAATTGGAGGAAGCGGAACCGGAAATGCTGCCACCGTCGGTAAGTTCGATACCGTTGCGCCGCCATTGATACAGCGCGACGCCAGTCGCCGAGACAGAGAATGTCGCTCCGACTCCAGGACAAACGGTTTCGTTCTGCGGCTGGGTCACAATCACAGGCGTATTGCTGTCCAGGCGCAATGGCACGACAGCCGAGGTCGTGAACCCGCAGTCATTGTACACGGCCACGTCGTAATTGGCGGCATCGGCCGGCGACACATTCGAGACCGTCAATGTGGGCGTGCCCGAACCGGAGAGGTCTCCACCGTCGGAAAGCGGCGCGCTGCCGCCGTCGCCGGCCCACGTGGCATTGGTGTAGTTCAGCGCATTGTCATCGTAAGCGCCAAAGCTGATGCTGTTGAAGAATGCATCACGTTTGGGATTATTCGCGTCGTTGGCCACTTGAAAATTGTACAGCCGCAGCCGGTTGACCACTGATCCCGGCGAACCGACAAACGCGCCGGTGATGGTCCATGGCCCGCCGCTTGGCCCGTCCGTCCCCGCGGCGGTAACGGTCATGGAATAATGATCCGCATCGAGCAATGTCAGTGCGATATGCAGGCCTTGGGTTGTGTACGGAACACCACTGTCGCGTTGCGAACTGATGCTGTCATTAATTGTGAAATCCTGTTGGCCACCGATGAATTGGAATCCGAAGCGAGGCGTGCCACCATAGAACAATTGGAACCCGACGACGCCCGGCGGCGGGATATCCCCCACATCCATGTCTATCCGGAATGTTTGCCCCACGGCAAGGTTGACGAGACGTACAGCCGATACGGTGTTTGAACTGTTGGCGTACAGACCCCAGGCTTCGCCGCCCGTATCGATGTCGCCGTCATGACCGGGGTCACCGGTAAAACCATTGTTGGTGGAACTGCCAATGTATATCCCACTGCCGATCGGGCTGTTTTGCGCGCTAAACGACCACGCGTCACCCCAACCTGTGTTGTGCTGGCGCCAGGCATAGGTCAATGGCCCCGTCCCGTTCGCCGACGCCGTAAAACTGGCCGTTGAGCCGCCGCAGACCGTCAACGGAGCCGGTTGCTGGGTGATCGTCGGCGGCCCACAAATCGAAACCGTGTAGCTCTGAACACCGGTGCAATTGTTCGTGTCCTTCACCTGCACGACGAACGTTGAACTGCCCGAATTCGTCGGTGTGCCGGACAGCACGCCGGCCGTGGAGAGCGTCAATCCCGCCGGCGGACTGCCGCTGGTCACGCTGAATGTGTACGGACCAACACCGCCATTGGCCAGGATTGTAGTACTGCCGTATACCGCGCCCGTTGTCCCGGGCGCCAGGTTCGTTGGTGACATGCTGATTGTCGGGCAATTAATCACCAGACTGCAGGCTTGATTGGCTGCGCACCCATAATGGTCCGTTACCCTGACCGTGATGTTGAACGTCCCGGTCACCGTCGGCGTGCCGGAGACAGTTCCATTGGTTCCCAACGTTACCAACGATGGCAGCGAGCCACCGATCATAGCAAATGTGTATGGGCTCGTGCCACCGCTGCCCGTGATGGTTTGGTTGTAAGCTACGGTTGCCGTGCCGCCGAGCAGATTCGTGGGTGACAGACTGATCACGGGACAGTTCGCCATCAATGTATAGGACTGAGTGCCCGAACAGCCGTTCGCATCATTTGCCAAAACCGTGAATGTTGAGCTGCCCGTTGCCGTCGGCGTGCCTGACAGCGTCCCGGCCGAGCTGAGTACGAGTCCTGCCAGCAGGTTGCCGCTACTTACTATGAAAAGGTACGGACTCACCCCACCGGTTGCGGAGATTGTCTGGTTATACGGCGCGCCCACGGTCGCCACGGGCAGAATCGAAGGCGACACCGTGATCGACGGGCATGAGGACATCAAGACAGCGTACTGGCGGCTCGCGGCGCAATGAATCCCGCCTTGATCTGTCGCCTGAATCGTAAACGTCGCACTGCCCGCGCCACCGGTATAAGTGCCCGAGATGACACCGGTACTGTTGCTCAGGATCAGTCCAC
>CAZAQZ010000158.1:0-6672 GCA_964487175.1 uncultured Verrucomicrobiota bacterium
GAGTGCGACGGACACTCTCTTGGAGGTGACCACGTTGTCGTTCGACATTGCGGGATTGGAAATATGGTTACCGCTGACAACCGGAGCGCGCGTGGTGATTGCAAGCCGAGAGGCGGCGGCGGACGGGACGCAACTGGCGAAACTGATGGCCGAAACCGGGGTGACGGTGATGCAGGCTACGCCGGTGACGTGGCGATTGCTGCTGCAGTCGGGCTGGAAGGGTAATCCACAGCTCAAGGTGCTGTGCGGCGGCGAAGCGTTCCCTGAAGATCTCGCCCAACAATTGGTCGGGTGTACCGCTGAAGTCTGGAATATGTACGGCCCCACCGAGACGACGATTTGGTCGGCTGTCTGCCCCGTTCGGAAGGGGCAGCCGGTGGTGATTGGCAAGCCAATGGCGAATACGGAGTTTTATGTCGTCGATGCGCAATTCCGACCGGTACCGATTGGTGTACCGGGAGAGCTATTGATCGGTGGCGATGGTTTGGCCCGTGGCTATTTGAATCGACCCGAATTGACGGCCGAGAAATTCATTCCGAACCCGTTCCGTCCTGAGCCGGGTGCGCGCATGTATCGTACAGGCGATCTCGTTCGTTATCTGCCGGATGGCAACATCGAGTTTTTGGGCCGCATCGACTTTCAGATCAAGATCCGCGGTTACCGCGTCGAGTTGGGTGAAATTGAAAATGCCTTGCGTCAGCATCCCGGCGTCAAGGAAGCGGTCGTCATCGCTCGTGAAGATGTGCCGGGAGACAAACGGCTGGTGGGCTACATCGTTGCCGCTCAGGAACCGGCCCCGACGCTGGCAGACCTGCGCGCCCACGCCAAACAGGGATTGCCTGATTATATGGTGCCATCGGCGTTTGTGTTTTTGGACGCGCTTCCTTTGACCCCCAATGGGAAGGTCAACCGCAAGGCGCTGCCTGCGCCCGACCAGTCCCGTCCCGATTTGGAGAGCAACTTTGTCGCGCCCCGTGATCCACTGGAACAACAGGTGGCGCTCATGTGGGAGGAGATTTTTAAAATCGGGCGGGTGGGCATTCGTGACAACTTCTTCGATCTGGGTGGACACTCGCTCATGGCCGTCATGTTGTTTGCGCAGATCAAGAAACTGACCGGCAAGGAACTGCCGCTGGTGACGTTGTTCGAAGCGCCGACCATCGAACAATTGGCGGCGATCCTCCGCCAGCAAGGCTGGGAATCACAATGGGCGTCCCTGGTGCCGATCAAGGCGGACGGTTCGAAGCCGCCGTTCTATTGCGTGCACGGGGTGGGTGGAAACATTTTGGAATACCTGGATCTGGCCAAGTACGTGGAAAAAGACCAGCCGTTCTATGGATTGCAGGCGATCGGGTTGGACGGCAAGCGTCCCCTTGAAAACCTGACGGTCGAACAAATGGCGACGCGCTACATCGAGGAGATCCGCGCGTTCCAACCCCGTGGACCGTATTATCTCGGCGGCGCGTCGTTTGGCGGCTTGGTGGCCTACGAAATGGCGCAGCAGTTGCGAGCGGACGGCGAGGAGGTTGCCATCCTGGCGTTTTTCGACACCAACGGACCCGGCTACCCGAAAGTGTTGCCGACAACGACGGCATTGCAGCGTCGGATTGACTGGTGGGAGGATCGCATTTCGTTGCACTGGCAGAATTTCCGGGCCACGGAAGAGAAGTGGAAATACATCAAAGAAAAGGCGGCCCGCTGGAAGAAGCAGACCCGCTGGAAGGTGCAGGCGATGAAGGACCATGTTCGCGATCGCGTTGCCCGGGCCTTCTATCCCGAAAAAATACGGCAAGTGCGCGCCATCGGTTATCGTGCCGGCACGACCTACGAGCCCAGACCGTACGAAGGCAAGGTCACGTTGTTCCGCGCGATGGAACAACCTCGCGGCATCTATGAAGACCGGACGCTGGGTTGGGGGCCGCTGGTGCTGGGTGGTTTGGAGATTTATGACACACCGGGGCACCATGGCGCAATTGTGCGTGAACCGCGGTCCCGCATTCTGGCAGAGCAGTTGAAGAACGCGTTAGGCAAAGTTGAGGTGCAGGTGAAAACGGTTCCACCGGAGGAGCCGGAGCGCGAACTGGTCGAGGTCGGGAGTTGATGAAGACAATTCCATTTTACCGGCCGAACATTGAGCAGGCGGAGATCGACGAAGTTGTCGATACGCTAAAAAGCGGCTGGCTGACGACCGGGCCCAAGACCAAGCAATTTGAAGCGGAGTTTGCCGCCTACCTCCAGCAGAAGCACGCCATCGCGCTCAATTCCTGCACGGCGGCGCTGCATTTGGCGTTGGAAGCCATCGGTCTGCAGCGAGGCGATTCGGTCATCGTCCCGACGATGACATTCGCGGCAACGGCCGAGGTCGTACGGTATTTCGGTGCGAACCCGATTCTCGTCGATTGCCGGGCATCCGATTTCAATTTGGACCCGGTTGACGCCGAGGCCAAGATTATGGCGGCCCGGAAGCGCGGCGAGAAGGTGGTTGCCATCCTGCCCGTCCATTACGGCGGCCAGGTCGGCGATATGGCTGCCATCCAGCAGTTGGCAGCGCGACACAAACTGATCGTGATCGAGGACGCGGCGCATTGCTGCCCGGCGTACTACCGGGCGAATGCATCGGCTCCCTGGAAACCGGTCGGCTCAGACGCGGCGATCAGTTGTTATTCATTCTATGCGAACAAGACCATCACCACGGGCGAAGGCGGCATGGCCTGCACGCAAAACGATACCTATGCGGAGCGAATGCGGATCATGTCGCTGCACGGCATCTCGCGGGATGCCTGGAAACGGTTCACGGCGGAAGGTTCCTGGTATTACGAGATTGTCGCTCCCGGGTTTAAGTACAATCTGACAGACATCGCCGCCGCCATCGGCCTGCATCAAGTCCGAAAGGCGGATCGGTTGCACAAACTGCGCGCGCAGCGTGCGGCCTATTACACCGAGCAACTACGGGATGTGGAGGAATTGACTCTTCCGCGCGAACAGCTGGATCGGATCCACTCCTGGCATTTGTATGTCATCCGGCTCAAGCTCGATAAACTGAAGATCGACCGCGCGCAATGCATCACGGAATTGAAACAGCGGGGAATCGGCACGAGCGTCCACTGGATGCCGTTGCACATGCACCCGTATTACCGGGAGACGTTCGGGTATCGACCGGAAGATCTTCCGGTTGCAGCGTCACTGTATCCCGAGATTATCAGCATGCCGCTTTACCCAGACCTTCCGAAAGCGGAAGTGGAGTATGTGTGCGGCGCGTTGAAAGAGATCATCGCTGCCCATTTGAAATAGAATGACCAATCCTGTAGAGAAACGGGGCTTCGATATTTTCTTTTCGGCGTTGGGGCTGGTGGTCCTCAGCCCGTTGCTGGGCCTGATCGCGCTCATCGTGAAATTGTCCGACGGTGGGTCGGTTTTGTTTCGGCAAATCCGGATTGGGCAATTCGGTCGGCCATTCGTCATGTGGAAGTTTCGCACAATGATCGTGAATGCGGACAAATCCGGCCCCGGTGTGACGAAGAGCGGCGACGCGCGCATTACGCCGGTGGGAAGGTTGTTACGCAAGACTAAGTTCGATGAATTTCCCCAACTGTGGAATGTGCTGCTTGGCGAGATGAGTTTCGTCGGGCCACGTCCCGAAGTGCCGAAGTACGTGGAAAAATACACGCCTGAACAGCGTCGGATCCTCGATTTGAAGCCCGGTATCACGGACATGTCGACGCTTGAATTTCGCAATGAAGAAGAATTACTCAAAGGCGCTGCAGACACGGAGAAGTATTATTTGGAGCAATGCGTGCCGAGAAAAATTGAATTAAGTCTGCAGTATCACCTGAAATCCAGCCTTTTGCTGGATACGCAAGTGATTCTTCGCACGATACTTCCATCGCCATTCCAACGCCGGTAACCTTCCTGGGAAGGGCGATACCAACAGAGTGACAAAACTACTTGTATGGTGGGAGTGTCTGTAGCGCCTAGTTCTTCCCGAAGAGGTGCTCGTCCGGAAGAAACGCAGTGAGCCGAGTAGGGCGGCTGGGCGGTGCTGACAACCTTGACGAATCTCCAGTCTCGGATTCGGGCATGGATGCGAGCGGGTCGTCATGTTCGATGCGGGTTGCACGAGCGTGGAGCCCATTCAAATAGAATACGATTGCTGAAAGTGCAATTAATGTCAGATAAACGAAATCTTTCGTGTGCATGGTCTCACCGTTGGTTGTTGAATAAGCGCGCGGTCATGGTTCTACATGGAGCACGCTTCGTGCCTTTCGGTTTTTTCGGAGGGTTTTCTCAGAAGCTGGAAGTTGGACTGTTTCGCGTCGCGTGATTTTGCTCAGTTCGTAGGGGTAGGGTGCGCCATTTGGCGCGATGGGGATTGGGATAAGGAGGCGGGTTCGGGAGACGTGAGGGTAGAGGGAAAAATGGGTATGGGGCATTCAGGGAATGGTAGTAAAGGAAGTCTGGGTTGGAAACTGGGTGAGTTGAGTCGTCGGTTCGAGCTCGACGTCTCACCGCATTGCCGGATTCCATTCGTTCTGGTCATGTACACCATTGGGCTGGTCTGCAGCCTGTGGCTGTCCTACCAGCTTCGTTTCGATTTTGCGATTCCGGCCGCGGAAGAACACCGGCTCTGGGTCGTTTCTTTGTGGCTGATTCCGGTCAAACTCGTCCTGCTACTCGCCATCGGCCAGTTTGCCGGGCTTCTTAGTTACTTCAGCATCCCCGATCTGAAACGGTTGTTCCTGGCGCTGGCGCTTTCCTCATTTGCGGCGGCTCTCGTTTGGAGCATCATGGGCGGAAATTATGCGCCGCCCCGCAGCGTGATCGTGGCCGACAGTCTGCTGTCCTTCCTGTCGCTTTCGGCCATCCGCCTGTTTTTCCGCCGGGTCCGCGAAATCTCCCACCGCACCTCGCAACACAAGGACCTGCCGGTCTACCGCATCGGCATCATCGGAGCAGGGGATGCGGGCGCTGAACTGGCGCGCGAACTTCTTCTCAAGCCGCGTCTGGGTCTTCGCCCGGTCGTGTTCTTCGACGACGACACAAAGAAATGGAACCTTCGGTTGCACGACATCCCGGTGGTTGGTCCTCCGGAAGCCCTGCTGGACAAGGACAAGAACTGGAAACTCGACAAGGTCATCATCGCGATGCCCCAAGCCACCGGCAAACGGATCCGCGACGTCGTCGAGGTCCTCCAACAGGCCGGCCTGCGATTCGAAACGGTGCCTTCCACGGATCAACTGGCCAGCGGCCACGTCAAAGTCAGCCAGTTGCGGCCGGTGGAAATTGAAGATCTCCTGGGTCGCGAGCCGATCGAAATCGAGACAGAGAACATCCGCAGGGTCCTCGAAGGCAAAGTTGTCATGGTCACGGGCGCAGGCGGCAGCATCGGCAGCGAGTTGTGCCGTCAGATTGCCACCTACAAGCCACGCGCGTTGCTGCTGATCGATCGCAGCGAGGTGCAGATGTTTCCCATCGAACAGCAATTGTTGCGGCTCGGCCACGAGCACATTGCAGTGCCGTTGATTGCCGACATTTTGGATTTGGAGCGGATGCGCTCCATCTTTGAGCAATACCAACCGCAGGTGGTTTTCCATGCCGCGGCCCATAAACATGTGCCGATCATGGAAAACCATCCCTGCGAGGCCATCAAGAACAACTCGCTGGGGACGGCCCGGCTGGCCACCCTGGCGCTGGAATTCAACGTCCACCATTTCGTCATGATTTCCACCGACAAGGCGATCAATCCCACCAGCGTCATGGGTGCGACCAAGCGCCTTGCGGAAATCTTCGTCCAATCCCTCTGGGCCAGCCAATCGAAGAACATCGAGGCCGACAAGACGGAGGCGGCCGAGTTCAAGTTCATGGCACCGCACGATCAGGGGCAGAACGGCGCGACGAAATTCATGGCCGTCCGGTTTGGCAATGTCCTCGGCTCCTCCGGCAGCGTGATTCCCACGTTCAAGGAACAGATTGCCGCGGGCGGGCCCGTCACGGTCACGCATCCGGACATCACCCGCTATTTCATGACGATCCCCGAGGCGGTCGGCCTGGTATTGCAAAGCGCAGCGCAAGGCAAGGGCGGAGAGATTTTCGTGTTGGACATGGGCAAGCCGATTCGCATCGTTGACCTGGCGAAGCAACTGATCGAGCTCTCCGGGCTCAAACCCGGCGAGGACATCGAAATCCGTTTCACAGGGTTGCGGCCAGGCGAGAAACTCTTTGAAGAGCTGTATCACCAAAGCGAAAACTTCCTGCCGACGAATCATCCCAAGATCATGCGGTTCGTTTCCCGACCGCAGCGCCTCGATATCGTCGAGGATTTTCTCGATAAATTGACCGCCGACTTGCATCAGTCCGATCCGCTCGAATTGAAGTTGCAGCTCCGGCATTTCGTACCCGAGTACCGGCCTTATCTGGAACCGCTGGCAGTGCCTTCCGGCGAACACAACGGCAACGGAAATGGGAACGGCAAGACCGTTCATGCCGCGGAACCAAAGCCGACGCCGGGAGTTTCGATGCCTTCCGTGTCGTTGGTCCGTTCACCGTCACCGAAGGATTGAACCATCGGCTGCTGCGCAACACGCGCCGGCAACAATTTCGCAAGATGCCTGGGTGAGGGTTCCACGTCAGACGTGGTTCACCGGGCCATCCGCAAACGCTCACGACGGCGTTTGC
>CAZAQZ010000159.1:0-5946 GCA_964487175.1 uncultured Verrucomicrobiota bacterium
GAGATTTCAACGGGGAACTGGATGAATTGCAGATCTCGCGAGTGGCCCGGCCCCCGGGCTTTGTGAAACTGGCCGCCATTAGCCAGGGAGAACAGGCGGCCAAACTACTGGTTTGGGGACAGGACGAACAGACGACGAGATGGTTCAGCGGCGGGTATCTCGGTGTGATCCTCAAGTCGCTGACGCTGGACGGCTGGATCGTGATCGGCGTTCTGATCATCATGTCCGGAATCAGTTGGTGGGTGATGATCAGCAAGGCGGTGTACTTGAATCGCGTGGTCAGGGGCAACGTGCAATTTATTCGGGAATGGCATCACGTTTCCTCGGACCTGTCGGCGTTGGCGCACGCTGACCTGGGTCATGTAAAATCACTCGGAGGACGTCTCGACGACAGGGCGACCCGCGCCATACGCCGGTCTTCCATTTATCGCATCTACAACATCGGCGCCAAAGAGCTTCTCGACCGTCTGGCGAAAGACCAACGGGCCGGAGGCGTCAAGGCCCTGTCAGCCCGGTCGGTTCAGGCCATTCGTGCGACACTGGATGGCGGGTTGGTCCGGGAGACCCAAAAGTTGAATCGCCAAATGGTGTTGCTGACCATCGCCATTTCGGGTGGTCCGTTCCTTGGATTGTTGGGCACGGTGGTCGGCGTGATGATTACCTTTGCGGCGATCGCCCAACAGGGAGAAGTGAACGTCAACAGCATCGCCCCCGGCATTTCTGCGGCGCTGGCCGCAACCGTGGCTGGGCTGGCGGTCGCGATCCCCGCACTGTTTGGCTACAACTATTTACTGTCGCGCGTCAAAGACGCCACGACTGACATGCACGTATTCATTGACGAGTTTGTCACCAAGCTCGCCGAATCCTACGACCAACCCGAAGGCGCCTCCATCACCGAAATCCTGAGCGACAAATAACATGCAAGCTCAATCCGAAGGCAAACCCTACGACGACATCAACATCACGCCGATGTTGGATTTGGCGTACGTGTTGTTGGTGATCTTCATTCTCATGTGCACGGCGGCCATCCAGGGAATGAAAGTGAACCTGCCGCACGCCAGCAGGGGGGAGAATCTGGGCAAGCCGAA
The DNA here is from genome assembly GCA_964487175.1 of uncultured Verrucomicrobiota bacterium. Taxonomy (GTDB): domain Bacteria; phylum Verrucomicrobiota; class Verrucomicrobiia; order Palsa-1439; family Palsa-1439; genus CAWFPN01. Next base: position 1,089 of record CAZAQZ010000159.1, read on the forward strand.
GACCAGGGCCATCTCGGTCAACAACGAAGGCAAGGTGTTTCTCGATACGATTCCCGTTTCTCTGGACGAACTCGAAGAGCGGCTCCGGCAGCAGCAAACCCAAACGCCGGACTTCCCCGTGGTTGTGGGCGGGGACAGCGGCACGCCCTACCAGAGAATCATGGATGTCCTTGATCTATTGGGCCGGCTCGGGATTTCACAAGTTGGTCTGGCGACAAAATCACAGAGCAAATGACAACCGACTTCTACGAAGAAGAGGAACGCAGTGTCTTTCAGAGACACCGGATAATCGTCGGGTGCGGCATCGTTGTCGCCGTGTCGATTGCAGTGTGGTTTGGCCAGAGGGTTCTGCGCCAGGTTTCTCAACCGCACCGGGAACAGAGGTTGGTGATGGTCAGTTTGCCTCCCCCTCCCGCTCGGCCCGCACCTCCGCCACCCCCCGCCCAGCCCCGCCCGAATCCCGTGGAGAGCGAGCAGAAGATGATCGCGCAAGAGCCGGTCGCGGACATGGAAACCAAGCCCGACGAAACAGCCAAGCCGGGACCCTCGCCCGGTGAACCGACGGGCCCTGCCACCAGCATTCAAGGAGACGGATCCGCGGACGGTTTCGATTTGCAAGCTGGCAACGGCGGCGGAGGCGGCGGCTCGGGCAAGACAATCAGCGGCGGAGGCGGCAGCCGCTGGGGATGGTATGCAGGTCAGGTTCAGCGAGCGATTTCGCAAGCATTGGAGGGCAATGACATCGCGCGCAACGCGGAATTTCGCATCGACGTGAGAATCTGGGCCGACCGATACGGCCGGATCACGCGCACTCGCATCGCCGGATCAACGGGGAACGCCGCGCTGGACAATGCCATCACCAATGAAGTGCTGGCCGGCCTGATGTTGCAGGAACCACCGCCTGAAGGAATGGCGATGCCGATCGTGTTGCGGCTCACCGCCAGGCATTCGCCTGCGGGTCTCTCCAGGTAATACCGTGATCAAGACAAAGCACTATATTCCATTGCTGGTCCTGCAGTTGGTTTGCCTGGGGGGCGTCTTCGCCGACGAGGCACAGCGGCCAAAATCTCAAAACGTGACCATTAATCTGATTAACCTCCTCCTTGAGCGCGGCGTGCTCTCGACAAACGACGCAGCGGAGCTGATTCGTCAAGCGGAAGCCGATGCGGCCGAGGCACGATCGGAAGCGGAAGCGACCAACGACACGGTCAGCGTCCCGTATGTTCCCGAGATTGTCAAAACGCAGATCCGCGAGGAGGTCGAGGCCGACGTCCTGAAGCAGGCACGCGAAGGGAATTGGGCGGCCTCAAATGCCGTTCCCGCCTGGGTGAGTCGTATGAGTGTCAGCGGCGACATTCGGGTGCGCTATGAAAGCCTCCTCTTCCCGGCTGGCAACGACAATACGGGGGTGTTTCCGAACTTTAACGCGATCAATACCGGCGCGCCGTTCGATACCAAAGGAACGACATTCTCGCCGCAACGCGACGTTGACCAGGATCGGGAAAGACTGCGGCTTCGGGCTCGAATGGGCGCCCAAATCGACCTCGAGAGTGGCTTCACCGCAGGGCTTCGGCTGGCGACCGGGGAGGATGATTCTCCGGTATCGGAAAACCAAAGCCTTGGCGCGGCTAATCAATCACAGGGCAGTGACTTCAGCAAGTACGCGATCTGGCTTGATCGCGCCTTTATAAAATATGAATTGGGGGGCGTCTCCTCTGAGGACCTGGCGATCTTGCTCGGGCGTTTCGACAATCCGTTTTTCACGACCAGCCAAATTATGTGGAACGACCAAATCGGCTTCGACGGCGCTGCGCTGCAAGTCCGGAACGAATTCCTTGAGGGAGTGACTGTCTTCGGGGCGGGCGGCGCTTTTCCGATCTTCGACACGGATCTGAATTTCTCCTCGGATCGTCCGGATAAATATCCTAGCGAAGACAAATGGCTGTACGCAGGCCAGTTGGGGGTTGATTGGAATATCAACAAGGACTTCGAATTCAAGGCAGCCGGCGCGTATTACGACTTCGACCACGTCGAAGGGAAGTTGTCCAGTCCGTTTGTTCCCTTGACTTCCTCCGACCAGGGCAACACCGACGACACGCGCCCGGCCTTCGCGCAATATGGCAACACATACATGCCGTTGCGAGACATCCTGCCGGACGCCTCGAACAATTTCGGCGCCATAAACCAGTGGCAGTATTTCGGCCTTGCCACGCCCTACCGGAATGTCGCGTTCACCGGTAAACTGGACTACAAGCATTTTGAGCCGTTCGTCATTTCCACCTTTGGTGAGTTTGTCAAAAACACAGCGTTCGATCGAGCCCGGCTTGATAGCCTCGCCGTGAACAACCGCGGAACGGCGCCATCCAGCGGGGGTCTGGGACCCTATGTCGGTGGGGACACCGCCTGGATCACTGGCATCCGGATCGGGGACGTCGCTTTGCAGAAGCGCTGGGATTGGAATCTGTGCGTGGACTACCGGTACGTCGAGTCGGATTCGGTAGTGGACGGGTTTTGCGATAACAATTTTGGCGGGGGCGGCACGAACGTGAAGGGGTACACAATAAGCGGCTCGCTTGCGCTGGCCCCGAAAATCTTTGTCGTGGCCAGCTGGATGAGTTCCGATGAGGTCGCCGGTCCCACCTTGAAAGCCGATACATTCCAGCTCGATGTCAACGCAAGGTGGTAATCCATGAAATCACTCAAACTTTCCTTCTTTGCACTGGTAACGATTTGCCTGCTGCGCATTCCGGCCACTCCGGCAGCGGAGCAACAAACGGTCGAGTCACAGCTAAGGGAACGACTGCGCGCCACCATGATTCAATTGCGCGAGGCCGAGGCGGACCGGGCAGCATGGCAGGCCGCCCAGGCCCAATGGGCCGATGAAAAAACAAATCTGGTTCAGAGAATCAAAGCGCTCACCAAGGAAGCAAACGCCGGCAAACTGACGGCCCAGACTGTGGAGACCCTGAAGTCCCGGGAGGTCCAACAAGAAAAGGAGGTCGCGCAGCTCAAGGAAGCCAATGAGAGTTGCCAGCAGGCATCGGAGGCGGCGCGCATCAAGCAAGCCGAGCGCGACAAGCAGGCCGAGGAGACCGTGATCGAATTGGAACGGCTCGTGGCGGACCGGCAGGCCAAGAATCTCGCCCTGTATAAGACCGCGAACGAAATTCTCGACCGTTACGAAAAGTTCGGCCTGGGCGACGCCCTTGCCGCCCGCGAACCGTTCACCGGGATCACCCGAGTCAAACTGCAAAATCTCGTCCAGGATTATCAGGACAAGATCGTGAATGAACGGACCACGCTGACCGAAAAGGATCTGCCGGCTTTCCGGGACAAGCTATTGAAATGAACAAGGCCTGGACGATCATCCAAACGGTCACGGCGAGCGTCCTGCTCGTGGTGATGCCGGTGCGTGACCTGCTGGCCTCGGACATTTTGCGCAGAACTCCTGCGGGAGGGTCCTCCTCGAGCAGCACGTCGGCCGGTGCGGCCCCCGGCATCACCACGGCACCGGGGTTGCCCAACGCCCAAGACCGGCTCGCGAGGACCGCACAGGCGCTTCAGTCGGTGATGGCCATGCAAGCGGCTGCTCGTCTGCTCGCGACGGCAGGAGCAAACAATCTTGGCGCCGATCCGAATCATCCGGGCAACACTCTCCCCAATGTTTCCAACGGCCTGGGTGTCGGCGGGCTGCAGGTGGATTCCCGCGTTTCAGGCGATCCGTCCCTATGGACCGGGGCGAGTCTGCCACAGCAATCGGTCGCGGGAAATCAAACGGAAGTCACCATCGTGCAAAACGCGCCGCAAGCGGTGTTGAATTGGTCGAGCTTCAACATCGGCAGGCAAACCACGCTTGATTTTGATCAATCACAGGGCGGCGTCAACCAGACCAAATGGATCGCCTTCAACAAGGTCAATGACCCATCCGGGGTCCCGTCGCAGATACTCGGCCAGATTCAGGCGGCAGGCCAGGTTTACGTGATCAATGCCAACGGCATCATCTTCGGGGGCTCGGCGCAGGTGAACGTCAACACGCTCGTGGCCTCAGCGTTGCCCATCAACGACAACCTCATCAGCAGTGGCCTGCTCAACAATCCCGATACACAATTTCTGTTTTCGTCGCTGGCGCAACCAGCCGGCCAAAATGGAACGCCGGCGTTTACGCCGCCCACCTTGGCCCTCGGTCATCCCGGAGACGTGGAAGTCCAAGCCGGTGCGCAAATCACGACTCCGACCACGGCAGATCATGTGGGCGGACGGGTGATTCTGGTCGGGGCCGATGTGAAGAATGAGGGAGAAATCTCCACGCCCGATGGACAAACGATTCTGGCGGCCGGCCTGCAGGTCGGTCTGGCCGCTCACGACAGCAGCGATCCGAGCCTGCGGGGGCTGGATGTGTATGTGGGAGCGGTGAACGATCCAGCGACGGGATCGCGGATTGCGGGCACGGTGGAGAACGACGGTTTGATCGAGGTACCGCGCGGCAACGTGACGATGGCGGGAGCGACCGTCAACCAGATGGGATTCATCGACACCAGCACGTCGGTGTCGTTGAATGGGCGGATCGACCTGCTGGCCGATTACAACGCTGTCGGCAGCGGGGGAGCGCAGGGAGCCCCGGCCTTCTTTCCCACCAGCACGGGCGTGTTGACACTGGGACCCAACAGCGTCACGCAAATCCTGCCGGAACTCGACAGCGCTGACCTCGTAGTGGGCACCGAGCTGGCCCTGCCGTCCCAAATCAACCTCCAGGGTTTGGGGATTTACCTTGCGCCCCAATCGACTGTCCTCGCGCCGAACGCCAACGTGGCGGCAAGCGCCGGGATTTGGGACCTGACCGGGTTGGGAGGCGTTGCCC
>CAZAQZ010000159.1:5956-6670 GCA_964487175.1 uncultured Verrucomicrobiota bacterium
GAGTCATTCGTCGAGGCCAGCGGCTTTGGCCAAATCTATCTTGATACAGGCGCCTCGATCGACGTGAGCGGTTCCGAGGATGTGGCGGTGCCAGTTGGGGAGAACATCGTGGCCGTGCAATTGAACGCCGCTCAGTTAGCCGACTCACCGCTGCTGCGCAATGGGCCGCTGCACGGACAAACGATCTATGTGGATAGCCGGGATACCGGTACGTACAACGGCCAGGCGTGGGTGGGAACGCCGCTGGCCGACGCAGCCGGGTACGTGAATTTGATTCAGCGTTCCGTCGGTGAACTGACCACTGCGGGCGGAAGCGTGAACATCGATGCTGGCGAGTCGGTGGTGCTACAACCCGGGTCGAAGGTCAATGTCTCGGGCGGCTGGATCAATTATCAAAGCGGTCTGGTGCCTGTCAGCAGCGTCGTTTCGGCGGGTCAAACGTTCGATGTCTCCCAGGCCACGCCGGACCGTCCCTACCAGTCCGCGAAAACAACCACGCAGTGGGAACAAGGCTACACGCAGGGAGCCAATGGCGGCAACATCGGCATCACTGCACCCGCGATGGCGCTGGACGGCGGCCTGATCGGCGACACTGTGTCCGGCTCGCGTCAACAGCAGCAAGCGCCTGCGTCGAGCAGCCTCTCGCTGAACTTCGTGGCGCAAGACATTGGCACGCCCTCCTTCCTACCGATTTCGCCGACGCCGCCCGCCTCG
>CAZAQZ010000160.1:0-6669 GCA_964487175.1 uncultured Verrucomicrobiota bacterium
ACGCTGAAAACGATGTGATGGGAGAGATTCAATTTGAAGGAAAATCCCATGTCGAAAAGACTTCTGGGGTCTGGGTGGACGGAGGGTACGTAGGTTATCTGAAAGAACTCAAGGGATCGAAGAAGGTTCTTCTTTTACCTGGCGAACACGTAATTAGCGTGCGACAGGATGGCTACCAAGACTTCACAGAACGAATTCTTGTCCAGCCCGGACAGAAGGAGGTCGTTCGCGTGGTCATGGAGAAGGCTGCTACGGGACCGCTTTCCGCTGTGACGGCCACCGTGAAGATCGCGGTCAACCCTTCGAGGGCCGCGGTTTTCTTGGACGGCCTTTTCGTGGGACACGTCGGGGAGTTTGAGGGACCGGGTCGAGGGATGCTTGTGGCGCCGGGAACACATCAGATCAGAATCGCTCTTCCCGGCTACCAAACTTTTGAGACGGACATCAATCCGATCGCGAATCAGAATGTTGAAGTTAAGACTGACTTGGTCAAGAATGGCGCTCCTCTGGCGGGGCCCCTGGTCAAGTAAGGCTCGATTGCGAGCGAATAACCGCTACTCGGACGTTGTACTTCCGTTCCTGCCGGATAGCCCACAATCCGACCGGAACCCAAGAAGATTTTCACCGTTCGGCTCTCCGGCAGGGGGCTCGACTTCTCAGCAAGTCCAAACGGATTCAGGGCCTCGCTTCAAACACCATGTTGAAAGCCGTTTGCGCGGCCCGGCGGAAGCGCGTGAACCACGCTGCAGCTAACGGCGCTGCGAATTCGCTGCTCGCCAGCCTGTGCGCCCAACGCTGCACCCACTTCCTGCGCCAGAGAGGCTGGAGTGCAAAGCATGGTTGAGGCGGAATAGTAGATCTGGCCAACGGGGTTGTGATTCTCCTCTGGCGTGTCATTGGCGAACGGCTCTACGATCATCCACGTGCCGTCGGGCTTCAGCGATGAAAGCACGTGCTTGGCCGCGCCCGTCGGATCACCCATATCGTGCAGACAATCGAAGAACGTCACCAAGTCGTAACCGCCGTTTGCGGGATAACTCTTCGCGCTCGCCACCTCGAAGTTGATCTGGTCGAGCAAGCCATCGCGGCCGGCCACGTGGCGCGCGTATTCGATCGACCCGCTGTGATAGTCGAAGCCGCAGAACCGCGACTTGGGAAACGCCTTGGCCATCAGGATCGTCGATGCGCCGTGCCCGCAGCCAACATCAGCCACTGTACCGCCCCTTGTCAGCTTTTCTTTCACGCCTTCGAGAGCGGGGAGCCAACTCGAGAGCAGGTTGTTCTCATAGTTAGGTCGGAAGAACCGTTCCGTGCCGAAATGGAGATTTGCGTCGTGTTCATGCCACCCCACGCCCTCGCCAGTGCGAAAAGCCTGCGTGATCTTCGGCTCATCTTTGAAACACGCCGAGATGATGTGGAACGCCCCGGGCAGGTCGAGCGTGGTCAGCGCAAATGCTTGTTCCGGTGGCATCTCAAACTGCTTTGTCGCGGCGTCGTAAGTGACAAACCCGCTGGCCGCGTTGGCGTTGAGCCACTCGCGCACATAGCGTTCTGACATATGGGTCTTCTCGGCCAGGTCCGCCGAGGTCATCGGGCCAGTGCCAGACATGGCTTTGTAGAGCCCAAGTTTGTCGCCGATGACGACCAGCGCGGCGTGCATCGCGGCGCCCATGTCTAAGACGGCCTTGCCCATGAAGGCATCGAGCCTCGATGGATCCATTTGCCTAGAAGCTGTACTGGAAGAGGCGGCTGCCATAATAACCTCCTGAATCGAGGGCCCTGGGGAGAGGCACCGATGTGTAACGCGAAGAACCCGCCATTTCAAGTAGGGAGTTTGTTGCTTCACCCTTCCCATCTGCCCTTGGCTGAGAGGAAGTCAACCAAGAGTTGCCCCAAAATCTGGTCACTTCCTGTTTGCCCACGACTCAGGTACAACCCGAGATTTGATGATCCGAGGATCCGCCGCAACTCGCCCAGAGATCGTTAATGAATCAGCCGCGTGATACAGATTCTGTCTTTTCGTTTTTTGGTGTGCTAGTGTGTGAACTCTCCGCATAGCATCTGCTGCGCTCGCAGCAAGTTCGCTCTCACGAGGTCAATATGAAAAGAGAACGCCTGACCCGGATCGTCTTGGTGATCGTGGGGCTTTTGAATTTGGCGATCATTTATCCGCTGTTTATGGACCTGTGGCATTCCAGCTGGTTGGAGCAGAAGAACGAAGTCGAGCCGATGTTTCTGAGCTTCTTTATTCCAATCGGGGTCTCTCTCCTCGTGGCCGCAAGGAGACCATCTGAGCATCGCTCGATGATTGCTCTAGCCGCTTGGTCGCACATCTCCCACGGCACAGTGATGGCAATACAAACCGCGGAAGCCTGGAATCACGGCGTCCACAGGGACTTTACTGATGTGATCTTATTCCTTGTGGTCGGCGGAATCCTGTTGGCGCTTCTGCCAACAAAGCGAAAGGTCGTCGAGCCAGTACTTGCGTGAATGGGCGCAGAAACCCCAAACTCTGCGCGGACAAAAGTTACTTCTCTCGACTTCTCTTCACGGTTCTTTAGCGCACTGGACGTATCACCAACTACTCGGAGGTAGCACCAAGATCTGGTCACTTCCGAGTTGTCCACCACTCAGCAGCAACGATTCTTAGGCCGAGGATGCTTTCGACGGCTGGCAGTCCGAATGGCTGATCTGCACCGGGAAGTGAGTCGACCTCTAGGGTGCTGATTCGATCAGGCTTTATATTTAGGCACTTGTTTCACTCAGGACCGGCTGGCCAACTCGCATCTTTGGATCGGTCCGGACGAGCGGTCCATAACGCAGGCGATGTTTAATCCTCATCACCGGCCGTTCAATCAGGAGATAACTCAGAATCCCCAGCGCTAGGGTCGCAACGAAGGCCAGCCCGCCCGAGAGTAGGATCGCAAATGACTGCCGCATGTGTTTGGCAAGTTCGGGCGTGACGGTTCCCATGAAATACGCAATAAACGTGAAGTGGAATACGTACATGCTATAACTCAAAGCGCCCAGCCCGCAAACCCACGTTTGGCTGCACAGACGATTGACTAGGCTGCCCTCGTCCATCACCGTCACCACGATTCCGACAGCCGTCAGATTTACAATGGGGATCCAGATTTCCTCACCCCAATACGTCCTGGCCCATGGTACGCCCTTCCACAAGGCAAGCAGCATCACTGTGGCGCCTCCGGAGGCGACAACCCATTTGGCAAACGGCTCGATCCGGTTGTAGACCGGACCTTCACGCAGCAGTCCCAGCAGAACTCCCGCCAGGATGGCGTCTGCTTGCGTCGGCGTGGAATACAGGATGTCGCATGGGAAAGCCCAGATCAACGGAGCGGCGAGCCGCAAGGCACAACTCACCGTGATCAACCCGCTAGCAATGCCGATCAGCTTGCGCCGTTCCGGGAATAGCCACACTACCAGTGGCCACAGCAGATAAAACTGTTCCTCCACCGCCAGCGACCAGAAGTGTAGCGTCGAAAACGGCCCGCCTACGTGATGATGGATCAAATCTGGGATTAAATTCTGTAGATACAAAAAATGAATCCAGTAAAATCCACTATTCAGATGAATTCCGAGATAGAGCGCAAAGCACCCTATCGTCAGTAGCGTGATATATGCGACTGGAAACACGCGAAGAATCCTGCGCGTATAGAAAGTCCTGAAATATCCTTCCCGGTGCCGTGTGTGATACAGGATTCCGCCGATCAGGTAACCGGAGAGCACAAAGAAGGAAGGCACTGCGAAGAGCGCCATCGATGAGAGTACAGTGAGCACCTTAAGACGGATCGTGTTCGGATGCCCAAGTTCGCCGGGAATAAAATAGTGCCCGCAGAAAACCAGAAGAAACCCGTATCCTCGAATACCGGCAAGGCACGGCTGGTATCTTTGCACTCGTTCGATCGACTCGATGCGATGCATCCAATCTCCCGCAGATATCGGAAGCAGCCAACTACCGGCAACGCGGTATGACCTCCATCAGCATTGAGCAAATGGAGTGCATCCGGCGTCGCGGAGCCGCATTGTTGAAGACGAACAAACGCAAGAATGGAGGTTGATCCGCTGCAATTATCTACTTAGATTTACTCTCGTCTCCGATTGGCCCGCTGCTGCGATTCGAAATAGATTAAGCTAACTTTACCTTGGTATCGACGGCCAACAACTACTCCGAAAGTTGTATCTGCCTGCCACAAAGTGTCCCTCCACTTTCAAAACGGATGTGGATGGATTCTTTATGTTTGATCAAGTACCTACCGGCATAGAATACGAAGTTCTGGCGAGCCTTTCCCTCGCCCACCCGAGCGCATGTCCTCGGTTAACCTTCACAGAACTGCTTCTCGCAGGTCACTCACATCGAACCGAGATGGTCCGTTGTTGGTATGCCAAGAGTTGGAAACTGATGCACAGAGCAAGCCATTCCGGACTCTAGACCGCGCACGGAATGGCCCGAACCCAATCGGCGCTAGTGGGGCTCGGCTTCGTCTGGACACGAAGCCTACAGGGGGTCAGATCGTATGTCCTGGATTGTGTCGTAACCCTGCCATCCCTGCCCGTGTTGGATCGTTTCTCGCCGTGTCGTTCAGGCACACACGAAACGCAGCGAACATGCCTGAAACCCGCATGAACACTGCCTCACTGTGTCGCCTTGTATCCCTAGGCTCTCTTCTGTATCAAAGCACCCGGCGATTTGACGCGGAAGAGGTCGCTGGTTCGAGTCCAGTCGTGCGTACCATTTATTTTCAATAACTTAGACGGTCCGGACAACCTCGGCCTGAGATTTTGTGTCACGGCTCGTGTCATAACCGATCATTCCAGTGCCTTTTGACAGGGCTTCTACAGCCTTACGCTTGGCTTCCATCCGGACGTGGCTGTACCGCTCCAGCATCTTGTGGCTGACGCGTCCGGCAATCGCCATGATGGTTGAATCAGACGCGCTGCTCTCCGCGGGAGAGGTGATAGCGCAGTGCCTTAGATCGTGGAAACGGAATCCAGGCAGCCCCGCGCTCTTGGTAAGAGTGCGCCATGCCGACCGTCAGCTTCACATGCTTTGTGGGATCGAACAACGCGAGTTTGCTACCCACAATCTTCGTATCGTTAAAGACCCGGCGCGAGACATACGATGCAAAGACGTAGTGCGTCTGCTCCTGGAGCTTTGTGATCGTGATTGAGACTACGCTGACCTTGTTGATCCGCAATTCGAGATGCCTGGGGAATCGCATTCCCTCAAATGCGTCGTAGTTGGAGAACTCCGCTTTTCCGCCTTCGATGTCATAGATCCATGGACTCATACTCGCAATCTCGTGTGTCACCGAGTCTGAGCAGAGTTCGCAGCTTCGATTGGATTTGGTCTCAGCGAAGTTCAATGCAGCGCTGCACAATTCCGCCCTGTTTTCGAGTTTTGTTGTGTATGGAGCAAAACCAGTGATGCCCTTTGCGAAGTGCAGAAGTTCAACCAACTGTATGGTCCTAAGCGGTGCAAAGCCTACATCGCGTAGCGCATACTCCTGCTCTCCTATGCGAACAACGGACTCTTTGTGCGGTCCATATTCCAACTTGCGCCGCCAGTGATTTCTTGATAGCCATTGAATCGGCTGAACGGATCGTGTAATATGGACTGATGTTTTAACATACCAACCGGTCTGTACTCAATAGGACGCAGTTGGCACGTGCAAGCTAAGGTGCCAAGTGCGGTGACCTTCTAAACACTCAGGGCGGCGCCAGAGGCCACTAACCCAAGTATCTGGAACAGGAGAATGGACATGACAAGAATCGGAGTATCACGGCGGAAAGCGCTCGAAGCCGGAGCTTGCGCACTGGCTGGAGCGGTGGGACTCTTGGTGACGGCAAGCGCGGGCGCAGAAGAGGGGTCGAGCACGGCAACCGAAAAAATCGTGCGGAAGTGGTATAAGGCGTGGGTGGAAAAGGACGAGGGTCAATTCGAGGCCCTGATGACCGACAACTTTACGTTCACCAGCGCGGCCGGTGACGACCACATCAGTAGGAGTACCTTCAAAACGCAATGCTGGGATACACAGGCTAAGCTGATCGAGCGATCCGATCTGGAGCGAGTGATCACAAGTGGCAACGAGGCGTTTGTGAAGTATCTTTGCCACACGACGAACGGCAAATCATTCCGGAACGTGGAATATCTGCAGGTCAGAGATGAGAAGGTGGAGACCCTTGAGTGCTATTTCGGTGGGGCTGGCTATCCGTCAGCAGCAAGCAAGGGAATGTGAAGCTGTACTAGCCCGCCCTTCTGGGATGGGAAGGTATTGACGGGAAAAGGCTGGCACCCCTCTCAGGAGTTTTGGGCTCATTGCAGTAATTGATTCGTTCAAGGATTAAAGAGTGGCGCGGGTAGTTGCCTTGGCAGCCTCGCGCGTGATTACCGCGCTCCTCTGGCGAAGATGGAATAGGCCGTGACCGCATGGTACATCAAAGTAGGGCAGAAAGGCATGGATATGAACCGACGCGAATTCAGTCAACAGCTATGCGGCGCGGCTTTGAGTGCGGCGATCGCCAAGATGGCCATCGCACAGCAGCAAGCCGACGACACGAGCGGCAAGCAACAACCCATGCCGGAGAAGCCGGCCGAAATCGCGATGCTGATTTATCCAGGAATGACAGCGCTCGATCTGATCGGTCCGC